>JAZTXF010000058.1:0-43066 GCA_045636305.1 Candidatus Gastranaerophilaceae bacterium
TGAGCAAACTCTCTTGGCACTGTTAAAATTGCCATATCTATCTCTGTTTTTCGCTCAAAATCTTTGAATCTTTCTATTGAGTATATCTTTTTTCCATTAACTTCCGTACCAATTTTTTTGACATCTGTATCAAACAAAGCCAAGATATTCAAGCCATAATTAGAAAAATTATCATAATTTGCAAGCGCCATTCCTAAATTACCGGCACCAATAATAACAGCATTTTTAGGTTTTGCAAATCCTAAAGTTTTTTCAATTGCCTCTTTTAATTCCTTAACAATATATCCGACACGACATTTTCCTGAATTACTTAAAAAACTAATATCTTTTCTTACTTGTGAATCATCAATGTTCAATAAAGCCGCAATTTGAGGACTGGAAATTGTTTCAATCCCCTTAGTCATATAATCAATCAGAATGCAATGATAAAGCGTCATTCTACTCACAGATTTTTCAGAAATTTTTTTATTCATAATGTCCTCTTTGTGCTTATTATATTACAACCTGTGAAAAAAATCACAATTCAGAGAAAAATATTATTAATTGTAAAAATTACAATTGCTACCTTTTAGAATAAAAAAAAATGTGCTATTATTAAAACGCAAAAAAAGAGAGGACAAAATTATGACAAACGCATATTTAGAAAAAGTTTTGAATGGCGTTCGTGAAAAAAACAGTCACGAACCTGAATTCATACAAGCAGTTGATGAAGTTTTATCATCACTAGAAAAAGTTATTGATAAACACCCTGAATATGAAAAAATTGCAATGCTAGAAAGAATTGTAGAGCCTGAAAGAATAATATCTTTCAGAGTTCCTTGGACTGATGATAACGGACAAGTTCAAGTAAACAGAGGCTATCGCGTACAATTCAACGGAGTCCTTGGTCCATACAAAGGCGGATTAAGATTTCATCCAAGCGTTAACCAAAGCATTATGAAATTCTTAGGCTTTGAACAAATATTCAAAAACGCTTTAACTTGCTTGCCAATCGGCGGAGGCAAAGGTGGTAGTGACTTTGACCCTAAAGGCAAATCAGATAATGAAATTATGAATTTCTGTCAAAGCTTTATGAATGAACTTCAACGTCACATCGGTGCAGACATAGACGTACCGGCAGGAGATATAGGCGTCGGAGCTCGAGAAATAGGATACCTTTTTGGACAATACAGAAAAATAAGAAACCTATATGAAGCAGGCGTTTTAACAGGAAAAGGTCTTGATTACGGCGGTTCTTTAGCACGCAAACAAGCGACCGGCTATGGGTTAATTTACTTTATGAGAGAAATGCTTGCAGCAAATAATGATTCATTAACCGGAAAAACTGTCATTATTTCAGGTTCGGGAAACGTTGCAATATATGCTTGCGAAAAAGCACAAGAATACGGCGCAAAAGTTGTAGCAATGAGTGATTCTAACGGCTGCGTTTATGCGCCAAACGGAATTAATTTAGATGCAATCAAAGAAATAAAAGAAGAAAAAAGGCTTCGCATAAAAGAATACTTAAAATACGACCCAAATGCTGAATACTTAGAAACAGTTGACAGACCTCGTATTTGGGAAATAAAAGCAGATATAGCTCTTCCTTGCGCAACACAAAATGAAATTGATGAAGTTTCTGCGCAAAAACTTGTTGCAAATGGAGTTATCGCCGTCGGTGAAGGGGCAAACATGCCAACAACAAAAGCTGCCATCGACTATTTCCTAGACAACAAAGTTTTGTTAGCACCGGCAAAAGCGGCTAACGCAGGAGGTGTTGCAACATCTGCGCTTGAAATGAGCCAAAATAGCATGCGCTTCTTCTGGACTTTTGATGAAGTAAATGAAAAATTAGACAGAATTATGACCAATATTTTTGACCAATGTCAAAAAGCAGCTAAAGAATACGGACTAGGCAACAACTATGTTGCAGGAGCTAATATAGCGGCATTTAGAAAAATTGCTAAAGCTATGCGCTCACAAGGTATTATTTAGTACTGGACATAAAAACATTTTTATATTATAAAGATAATACACACCGTTCACGTGTGATTCCTATCCGCCCTGGTGGTGGAATCGGTAGACACGTTGGACTTAAAATCCAATGAGACTAATACTCTCGTGCCGGTTCAAGTCCGGCCCAGGGCAAATTAAGACCTCGAAAGAGGTCTTTTTATTTTGATTAAATTGTTTTGTAAATTTATATGTATTTTGTTTCAGATTTTTTACATATCTGCTAAATTGCTGTACAGAAAAGGATTAGCCACTCTATACAATTGCAAAAAAAAGAAAAATATGGTTTGTTCTATCATTTTTTGATGTTATACTAGCAAAGGAAAACATGTTTGTTTTTTAAACAAGTAACACAGAAATGAAAGTTACAAAATGAAGCTCCAATTAGAACTTACTTCTAATACAACAAACGGCCATCGTCTGAAGCGACATCAGATTGACGCAATGCCTAAGACATGTAACATGTACATGGGTAAAATGCAGAAACAAGGGCATGCTATTTTCAAAGGAGAGCCTAATAATAATTTTAATAATCAAATAAACACGACCACTAATAATTTAATTGGTGGTCGTGTAAGTTTTTCCGGAGATAACCACAAACTTATTAATAACATAGTTAAAAGCAAATGGTTTGCAGGTTTTTGTGACTTAGCTTATAAAAATTCTGCTATAGCTGAAGCAGTCGGAGCCTTGTTCATCACTTGCGGTATGCGTCCGCTTGCTATTATGGCGATGCCCCAAAAAGATGCAGACAAAAACCGAAAAGCTGCATCACATTCAATCGCATCCGGTATTACAGGCTTGGTCTTCGCTAAAATAGCTTATGAGCCATTTTCTGCGGCCATGACAAAAATACAAAAAGCAATTGAAGATAAGAAACCTGAAAAATATTTAGGCGAAAAAGCTAGTTATTTGTTAAAAACTGGCGTTCAAAGAACCAAAAACGGAATGAATAAAACAGTTTCGAATATGGATTGTTTTAATCAACTTGTTACTTACGGGCCAAAAGTTGTAACCGCCTCAATTTTAGCAGCATTTACGGTTGCCACTATGCCATATATTGATAAATATATCATTGATAAATATATTCTTAAAAAAGAACCCGGTAAAGATGATAAACCGGTATTTACAACATATGATCACTTCAAGTTTATAACATTTAAAAGCACACCAAGTAACAAAGACGTTTTCCAAAACTTCAAAGGAGCATTAAAATAAATGGCAATTCCGGCACTAATTAACAAAACAATAGCACCAACCATGCCAAGAATTGTGGCAACTAATGTTGTTCGCCAAAATCATACGGCAGCAAAAGTTGTTGGGATGAGCGCTCCTGCTATAATGCCTAATTTCCTAAAAAAAGGATATGATAATTGCATAGAAATGTTGGCAAAAGTAATCGGAAAAGCTGCAGGAACAAAACCGGTCAAAGCCGTGACTGAATGGTGTGTAAACAAGGATATTAATTATACAAACCATCTTGCTGCTGCTTGTGCAAACATCTTGAACGGTTTTTATATGTACAATGTTTCTAAATCAAAGAAAATTGAGCCTGAACAAAAGAAACCTCTTATGTTAAACATGTTTATCGGAACAATGCTTTCCACAGCCGGCGGATACTTGTTAAACGGTGCTATAGATAAAAAGCTGAAACCATTTGACGATGCCGTTAAAAAACACTATGGGGACAACGCTAATACACTTTTAAAAGGCTTTAAAATAGCAAAAAGCTTGATGGTATTCCAACTTCTATACAGATTTGTTTGTCCTGTTGTTGCAACACCGATTGCAAACCACATCTCTAACAAGATTAGAGATAAAAAAGAAGGGCAAAAAGGAAACTTAACAATTTAAGGCTTCTTTGATTTTAAGCTCATAAACTAATAAATTATTTATCAATGTAGGCTTTGCTATACAATCTACCTTTAAGTTTTGAGCAATAATTTTTATATTATAAGCAGCAGAAACAATAATAATTTTAGTGTTTTTATAACCGGATAATTTTTGTACCTCTTTCACCAACCATTCACCCGCGTGGTCCGGTTCGTAGTCCAACTCCATTTGCAAATCAGTTATTATCAAATCATACTGCGTACTTGAATTTTTTTGAATATCTTCTATCGCTTCAGTTGCCGACGATTTTACGGTCAAATCAAAATCTCTGTCTTTTAAAACAACACTAAGAGCATTTTTATGGAAGTTACGCCACTGAGACATATCATCTACTACAAGAATTTTAATCATAAAATTATTATAGCTTAAAAACACCAATAACAAGATTTAACAACAATCATACATATTTTTTAAGCAAACTCCAGACTAAAAAACCATTTGCTGAATCTCAATATCATCTATTGAACATAGCTCTTTTTGTAATTTTGGTAAAAGCTCATGATTTATTACTTCCAGAATAATTAATCCGTTTGGAGAACATTTTCCGCAATCCACATCATGTAAACCAATTCTCGTGCGAATTAAACAGCCATATTCTGTTAAAATCTGCTGTAATTCCGGTGAGTTAATATTTCTGTTATTAAGTTTAATACCGATTATTGTTCTCATACATTTCTCCAATTGCGGGCATAATCCTGTATGTCATGCCCGCAAACATTTATTGTTATTGTATTTCTAATTTTCTTGTTTCTTCCTTATTTGGTTTAGTTTTTGGCGCAGTAATACACAAAATTCCGTTTTCCAGTTTAGCATTTGTTTCTTCTATATTAATTTCTTCCGGAAAATAAACCATTCTGGAAAAATCACCATATCTAAATTCTGATTTTCGACAAGATTTTGTATCCTCATGCGTTTCCTCATGTTTTTTTGCACTTATCGTTAAGTGAGTTTTATCTATTTCTATTTCCAGATTTTCTTTTTTTACCCCCGGAAGTTCAGCTTTGATTTTATATTCATTATCCTTCTCATGTATTTCAACAGGCATGGCATATTTATCCATATCCCCAGAAAAAACAAATTCTGGGAAAAGGCTATCAAAATTTCTGCTTAAAATAGAATTAATTTCATCATTAACCGCTTTAATAAAACCATCTGGTGTTTTTTTAATTAAATACTTCATAATATTCTCCTTTAAATCTCCCCGTTAAACTCAACGGTATTTGCAGATTAAACCAAAAAAACAGTACTTACATTGCCGGTAAGTACTGTTTTATAAGTTAAAATGAAATCAATTTAAAAGATATTTTTTGTCTATTTAATTAAGCAATTTAGATATACTAATTAATCATCTAATTCTTTAAGTTGTTTTTTCTTCAAGTTATGCATCACTGCATCCACCAATAATTCGTAAGATGCTGAATTTTGAATTGATGGGCTAAATTCTTTAATCAATGTATCTCTAACCATCGCTTCTAATGTTTCACTATCAGCATTTGGGGCTTTATCTTGGTCATTACAAATCATATCAAAGTAATTCGAATTGATTTTATAATCTTGCATTTGTGAAAACATTAACCATTTTAAACGAGGTTTAGCAGCTTTTAATTTTTTGACAATTTTTAATTCTTTTAAATTGAACATCTTTAATTCCTTTTTACTTTGATTATTTAACTTTGCACTTTTTTAAATGAGCCTCAATATAAAAAATTTCTTTTTTTAATTAAGTTATTTACAAATGTTTACCTTTATATAATATCATATTTTTAGCTATTGGTACATCGCCTGTAAAAATATATTATAAACCGCGTTTTGGTGATGAAATGCCGCATCAGATGTATTAAAAATATTGTTATAATGACTGGATGCATCACCATAAGCACTATGTGATTTTGAGCGCAACATGGTTTCATGCGTATTTGAATATGGTGTAATTGGGAAAATATCCGTCATCTGCATATATGTAGGCAACTTATCATGAATGTTATAATATCCGAAAATACAATTTTCTACTCGATTTCTTCTTTGCTCAAAAGACATCCAACCCGGATCATTGTCATTTGAAACTTCCGGCCCGGATGCATATTCACGATTACATTTTGCACAATCTGACTCATATTTTACAGATTGCTTATCGTCTGCTCTGCCCCAATCTGTACCGGCAGTAAAGCCCATATCTTTAAACCGGCCATTGATATCACATTTTTCACCAATAAAAGCAATGTCGTTTCTTCCGGTTTGTTTCCTTATATAATACAAAATTTCTTGCATTTCATGATAACTTGGCAAATTACCATTGCCCCAATAATTACCCATATCATAAAAGCCTACATGCTTTGCACTATCAAAATATATTGCATCAAAGCCAAGTTCTATCCCCCAAACACACGCGTCAATAAACGCCTTCTTGTCTGTTGCCCAATTAAACGGCCTGCCTTGTACGGTAAGTTGACCTGATGATAACGGAATTCTAAACCCTGTTTTTAAACCTCTGATATGTGCTAAATCGTTAAATGCTTTAACAAGCTCATCATCACCCATTCTTTCTTGTCCTCGAGATAACCAGTCAGAAGTTAAATTTTTACTTATTCCGGAATGCAAGTCAGCAGTATATAAACTGCCTTCCCCTGTATAACCTTCCGAATTTCTATAAGCACAAGGATACAACTGTGATAATATCAAACAATTTGCAAACTTGTCCGGAGACGGAGGAATTATAGGTAATAATTTAATTAAATTAACTAAACCTTCTGAAACTTTGTTTCCTTCATGCTTAGCAATTAATCTTGGATTTACTTCAATGTAATTGGCATGACGTCCCCATTTATCACCATAATTAGGGGTTTCAACATACCCTGGCAAATGGTATGTCCTTTGTAATGTACAAATTGATTGAATTGCCTGATCAGCCGAACGATGCAAAGCTTCATTCGGTCTCATTGAAACCCACTGTTTCCATCCGGTATTTCCACCATTGTAAAGTCGCTCGTTCGTTAAATTATCCTGATAAATATGATTTCTACCGGTTAAAATCCAAAATAATTTTTTACTTGGCTGCCAATCACCATAATATCCTTTAAAAGATATTGCCGATTTATTCAAAGCCGAAGTTTCATTTAAAAATTTTTCAAGCCGTTTCCCATTTGGCATGCCAACATTCAGACCGGTCTCTTTACTAACTAATATTGACCTATGTTTATTTGATGTAATACTATTTTTAAAATTAATTTCTTGAACTTTCATATTTATTTAAAATTCCGACAAAATTTTTTTTGCTAGTTTTATTTCATCTTTTTGGGTAAAAATTTTTTTATTAATTTTTTCTTTTAATATTTTTTCCAAAATTATTCCAATATTTTTTCCTTTTTGACATCCCTCTTTTATCAAAAAATTACCGTCTATTTCAAGTTTTATAAACTGAATCTCACTTAAAAACTTCTCAGCCTGCGCAGATTTTGTTAAAGCTAAATATGCAACAATGCTTTCCTTTGCAAAAGGTTTATAATAATTATAAATTTCAAAATTTGTTTCTTTTTTTTCAGAATTCTCTAATAATTTTTGAACCCCTAAAATTATATCGTGTTCTTTTGCTGACAAGTTCAACTTTTCCACATCTTTTTCTAAACAAAAACAAGCCAAATAAATTAACCAAATATTTTTTTGCTCTATATAAGCAATATTATTTTTAACTGCATCAAAAATTTGCTTACCACTTATTTTTCTAGGGATGTTCGCAACAAGTTTGTAAATATTATTCAAAATAAACTTATCAAAAAGTTCTTCACTATTTAGTGAAAAAGCCAGTTTTATCACTTGTTTTATTCGCTCATAACAAATATCATTATTATCAAATTCATTCAAATATTTTTGTATAAGCTTTTGCGTGTTTTTTTCTATAGTAAAACCTAACTTCTGTTCAAAACGTAAAGCTCGAATAATTCTCGTCGGATCATCCACAAAACTTTTTTCATGCAATATTCTAAGTTCTTTTTTTTCAATATCTGTTAAACCATTTGTATAATCAATAATTACTCCAAAGTTTTTACTGTTTATAGACATAGCAAGAGCATTAACGCTAAAATCTCGACGCAAAATATCTTCTTTTAATGAACAACCTAATTGCTCAACCACCGGCAAATGCCCTGCTCTGGGATACTTTTCAGTTCTGGTGGAAGCAATATCTAATTCTAAATTTTTATCTATTTTGATTTTTGTTGTTCCAAAATCTTCGGATATACGTACAATTTCACAAAACTTTTTTTCTTCCATAAATCGGCAAAAATCTATAGCATTACACTCAACAACAAAATCAATATCATAAATTGGTTTTTCTAAAATTAAATCTCTTACAACTCCCCCAATTATATATGCGTTAATACCATACAAATCAGCACATTCTGAAATTATTTTAACTGCCGTCTGTTGCTCCTTTGTTAAAGCTTTATAAAACTGTTCAATGAGGGTTCTTTCCATACAAAAATTACTTACGCTTTACATAAATATTGCCAAAAACAGGGTGATATTTGTGCAATTCATATTCCATTTGACGAATTTTTTCTATTAATTTTTTATTATCATTTATTGTATCTTGTAGTTTTTTTGAAAGAATTTCATTATCACGTTTAAAAACACCCGCTTTAAACGCCTCTTCAGTAGAATGATTCTTTTTAATATACTTTGCCAAATCAGCAGTTATTTGTTCTGAAATACTTTTTGCAATTACAGCCAAACTCTTACTTGAATTATCAACAGTGAGAGAAGTTTGCTCCATATCCTTGTCTTCTAAGACAACTTCTGCAGTTTTAGCATCGACGCTTGTTTGCTTTTCTTCTAACTTTGTCTTAACCATTTCATAGGCTTCGTCATCATAATAAAGTTGTCCTTTATTATCTTCAAAAATTGGCTCAAGACAAAGCTCTTTTATAATAGCTTCAACTTCATAAATATCACAATTGATGTCATAAAAATTAAGTTTTTCAACAATATTAGTTTGTGTAAACATATACAATCCCAGTTTGATGACGATACTAACATAACTATGATAACACAAGATATTGTTTTAACAAACAAAAAAAAGACCGATTATTCGGTCCGTGTAATTTGTTGAGTATCGTTTTTATTGTGTTAAATATTTACTTTTTTCATGTTATTTTTCAACCCCATAGCAAGGTCTGCTCGGCCATTTTTTTCATAAATTTTTGTCATTGATTCAAGAAATTTTTTGCTATCTACATTAACTGATGAATTTTTTGAAAAATGTGTAGACATAGTTGTTTGACGAACAGGGGTAACTGTTTTTGGTATCGAAGTCACAGCCTTTTGAGTTGGTTTTTGAATATAATTTTGCACTTCTTTTTTAATTGGACGCAATGTTGCAGGAGCTTCTTGATATGGATTTCTTTGTGCATTTTGATAAGCTTTTAATCCATAATTAATTGATGGAGCTGTCGCATTCTGTGCAATTTTACTACGCAAAGACAAAGACTCTTTTACACTGTTATTAAACTTCTCAGCCAATTCTTTTTCACGCTCTTTTAAATTTTGCGTTAAACCAATACTCGCTTCTTTTGTTGGCTTAAGAATATTTTTAGCAGCCGTAAGTAAAATAAGCCCCAAACCCAAATATGACATCCATTTAAAGTTATTTGACTCTGTTGTATTTTCTGTTTCATTATTTTTAATTTTTTGTGCAATAGCAATAGGATTTAAACCAGCAAGAGTACTGCCTATATTTGCCTCCGGCTCTTCTTCTTCGAACTCTGATTCATCATATACAGGCTTGTAATTTTCCATAGGTAAACTTAAATTAATTTGATTTGGGTCAAAGTTTTGAGCTTGCGTTGTAAGTTCAGTACTTGCATAATTTAATTTTACATTACTGTTACTTATTTCTGAGCCTTGAATTTGGATTTTTAAATCATCTTTACCCATTGGCATAATTGTTACATTATTTATAGTTGAAATTTCGTTATAGATTGTTGAAAAATCTGTTGCTGCCTCTGTATTTTTTAATTCAATAACAAGCTGATTATCACCTTTTAATGTTTTTTTAATATCAGTCTTTTTATTTGTTTTTAAAACAATATCGTAGCCATTATTTGCAGAAGAAGAAATTTCTATCTCCGAAAGACTCACATCCGCAGCAAGAACACTTGTACAACCAAAAAACAAAGTAGCTGCAGCAATAACTGATTTATTTAATTTACCTATAACTGTTGTCATCTCCCTAATATACTCCCCATGGAATGATTCACTCAACATTGTGAGTTAATCATATATTTTTTTATGGAAATGGACATCAACCAAAGGGTTAAAGTTCTTTCTAAACCTTTTGGTCTATATTAAAGTTCAAAAGTCATAGATTTATTTAAAATTCTATCTAAGCGAAAATAGCTTTGATAAACTCTGGCATTACTTATTCTTTCAACCCAATCCTGTTTTACTGTATAAAAATGTCGTATATCTTTATTAACATAGTGCATTGAAAGTGTTCCCTCAAAAGACTGTGTTGTACGAAGAATTTCACAATGTGCCGGCATATCTTTAACAACCTGAACACACCAACTTGCCATAGCTTCTTCTTCATCCAATCGAATATATTGAACCTTCAACGTATTATTTTTTCTTTGCACATCGCTTAATAAAGATAACATCAAATTTTTAGCAGGCATACCACGTTCTTGAGTCCATTTAAATGTATGAAAAATAACACTTTCACCCCAATTATTTTGATTATAACCTTGTCGAACAAATTGAACTATTGCATCACGCTCGTTATTTATATATTTTATTTTGTACCAATTACCAGGAAAATCCATAGCTACCGTCTGATATGCATTAGCCGGCGTCGCAACAGAAAAAAACAAACATAATATCAACAAGCTAAACCATTTCAAAGAGAGGCTCCTCCTCACTTATAATTATATTAAGATTTGGCATTGTTATTATATTTTTAATAGATTCCAACGAAATAACTTCACTTTCAAAGTGTCCAACATCTACAGTCATAAAATTACAATCCAAAGCTTGATGATACTTAATATCTGAAGATATAAAACAATCAACATTATAAGTAGCTAATTCATTAATAAAATCTGCCCCCGATCCCGCACATATTGCAATCCTTTTTATCTCTAAACAAGGTTTCGATATTTTTATAACTTTTAAATTTAATGCCTTTTTTATACTATTACAAAACTCTGATGTGGATAGAGGCTCTTTTAATGTAGCATATGAAACAAAACCGTTTATTGTCTTTTGTTTTGTCAACCCAAGAACTTTTTCAAGTTTTTTTACTAAAGTCTGTGTTGTTCCATTAATCGCCTTATCAAAATTAGTGTGCGCGCTATATATTTGAATATTATTTTTAATGGCCTTTATAATAGCTTTATTTTTAATATTTTTAATTGGTTTAAAAAATACAGGATGATGACTAATAATCAAATCACAATTATTTTTTATAGCTTGATCAACTACATTTTCAGTAATATTTAGAGAAATCAAAACGTTATTTGCATTTTTTTCTCCTGTGTAAACCTGCCAACCTGAATTATCCCATTCTTCTTGACTTTCAATAGGCGCAACCGCTTCCAATTTTGCAATAATATCTTTAATTTTAGCCATATATAATCTCCAAGATTTTTTCAGCTATTTTTCTTTTTGGGGCTTTGTCAATTTTTTTTGAATTTAAAGCTTTATCTATAACATAAACTTCATTTTCATCACTTGAAAAACCAATGTCTTTTCGAGAAATATCGTTTGCAACAATATAATCACATTGTTTTTTAGTAATTTTAATTTGTGCATTTTCAATTAAATTTTCACTCTCTGCACAAAAGCCCACAATAACCTGTCCGGATTGTTTGTTTGCACATATTTCACTTAATATATCCGGATTTTTTATAAGTTCAATTTGAATACAATCTTCCTTTGACTCTTTTTTAATTTTTTGTTCATTTGGATTTTTTATTCGAAAATCTGCAACTGCTGCAGCCATAATAATACAATCCGCATCTCTTTGTTCTTGTTCTACAACAGCCTTCATCTCCAAAGCACTTGTGCAATTAACTGTTTTATAATCAGCATTATGATTAAAAGTATTTATCAAAACAACATCAGCACCTTGCGAATAAGCTTCTTCTGCCAGAGCTACGCCCATTTTCCCTGAAGAATAATTGCCTAAATATCTTACAGGATCGATGTTTTCTCTCGTTCCACCTGCGGTAATTACAATTTTTTTATTTTTTAATTTGTCATTTTTATATTTTAATTTTTCATAAGTCATATTACATATATGCTCTATAGAGCACAAACGCCCTATACCCGATGTTCCGCAAGCTAAAAATCCTGCCTCCGGATATAAAATTTGATAGTTTAATTTTTCAAGTTTTTTAATATTTTCTTGAATTATCGGATTATTCCACATCTCACAATTCATTGCAGGGGCAACAAGAATAGGTTTTGTAAAAGCACATACAATAGAAGTAAGCAAATTATCACAAATTCCGTTTGCAATTTTCGAGATTGTATTTGCACTGGCAGGCGCTATTACAAATATATCAGCCCATTCTCCTAATGAAATATGCTCAGGAAAAATATTCTCTTCATCAAACTGTTTTATATAAACAGGATTGTTTGATAATGTTCTTACCGTTAACGGTGTAATAAAATTCGTCGCATTTTCAGTCATTATAACTTTTACATTAGCATTGTTTTTTTTATAAAGTCTGATAAGTTCAAGGATTTTATATGCCGCAATCCCGCCCGTTATTCCTATTAAAATATTTTTATTTTTAAACATTTTCTTGCCCGTAAAAAATTTTCTGTAACTCGTTTAATGCATCTTCGATATTATCATTTATAACTCTGTGAGTAAATAATTTTGAAGTTTCAAACTCTTGTTTAACAACAGAAAGCCTTTTTTGAATAGCCTCCTCCGTTTCTGTTCCTCGTCCGCGTAACCTTGATTCTAAAACCTCTATTGAAGGAGGTAAAATAAAAATAAATTCCGCATCAGGAAATTTTTTCATAACCTGCAAAGCACCTTGAGTTTCAATTTCTAAAAGTAAGTTTTCACCATTATTTAATGTTTTTTCAACATAAGCTGACTTCGTACCGTAATAATTTTCTGAAAACTTAGCCCATTCAAGAAACTCACCTTTCTCAATTGCTGATTCAAAATCATCTTTATTTGTGAAAAAATAATTTATTCCGTCAACCTCTTTTGGTCTGGGCAAACGAGTAGTAAAAGATATAGAAAGTTTAATTTCCTGATTTTTTTCAAGAAATTTTTTTATCAAGGTGCCTTTTCCAACACCTGAAGAACCTGATATAACAAATAATTTTCCTTTTTTACTCATTTTAAATCCATTCATTAATTATTAACAGGTATTTTTATATATTCTGCACCTTTTTGTATTGCAAGCTCATTAATTTCAAGCAATTTTGCTTTAGATGTTGAAATTACTTTTCTTATAACTTGTTTAAGAGTTTCCAATTTTACGATTTTAGTTTTTTCTATAAAAGCACTAAGCATAACCATATTCGCACACTTAATTTCGCCAATTTTGGTCGCAATTTCATTAGCAGGAATATAAACATAATTAATATCTGTTCTTCTTTCTTTACCCTTATACAAAGAAGAATTAATAATCAAAGTTCCACCGGTTTTAATTTTCATTTCAAACTTTTCAACAGATTGCGAATTCAACGCTATAACATAATCAGGATTTGTTTGATAAGGTGATGCTACCTCTTCATTAGCAATAACTATTGTACAATTAGCCGTTCCGCCTCTCATCTCCGCGCCATATGAAGGCATCCAAGTAACATACTTATCCTCATCCATTGCACAATTTGAAATGGCCATTCCTATGAAAAGAACACCTTGTCCCCCATAACCTGAAATTATTAAACTAGATTCTTTTAACACCATCATTCTACCTATTTATTAGTTTTATCTTTATACACCCCAAGAGGAAAAACAGGATATACCTCACGCCTGATTCTTTCATGCGCCTCTTGCGGAGACATGTGCCAATTTGTTGGACAAGTAGAAAGAATTTCAACAAGGGACGAACCCAATCCGCCAAGCTGAGCTTCAAAAGCTTTTTTAATCATTCTTTTTGTATTTTCAATTTCTTTCGAACTATCCAGCGCACATCTTGCCACAAAAGCAGCACCTTCACAAACAGAAGCCATCTCACATATTTTAATCGGATAACCCTGAACATTCGGGTCACGACCATTTACGGTTGTCGTCGTTTTTTGTCCGAGAATTGTCGTTGGAGCCATTTGTCCGCCCGTCATCCCATAATTCGTGTTATTTATACAAATTGTTGTAACTTTTTCACCCCGAGAAATTGCATGCATGCTCTCGCCCAAACCTATTGAAGCAAAATCCCCATCTCCTTGATAAGTAAATACAAACTTATCCGGCTTAGAACGTTTCACACCAGTTGCAACAGCCAAAGCTCTGCCATGAGGGGCTTCTATTATGTCCAAATTATAATAATCATTAAGAAAAACAGAACAGCCTATAGAACTAACTATTATTGTCTTTTCCGCAAGCCCCATTTCATCTATAAGCTCTGCTATTATTCTGAGTGCAACACCATGATCGCATCCCGGACAAAATGTCACATTGCAATCTTTTTGTATCACCTCAGGTATTTTAAAAACCAGTTTTTCCATTCTTAATTATTTTAAACCTTCCATTTTGTTTTTAATCACTTCATAAAGCTCATCTGGAGTAAAATATACCCCTGCCGGTCTACCGTAAAAATCAACAGGAGCATTACCTTCCACTGCAATTTTTACATCTTCAAGCATTTGCCCCATATTCATTTCTATATCCAAAACTAATTTTTTGCCTTTTGATATTTTATTAAGTTGACTTATTGGAAAAGGCCAAAGAGTTACAGGACGGAACAAACCAACATTCAACCCTGCTTCTCTTGCTTTTTTTAGAGCCGCTTTTGCAATTCTTGCAACACTGCCAAAAGCTGTAATAATGAGCTCTGCGTCGTCTACAAACAATTCTTCATATTCTATTTCATTTTGCCTTATCAAATCATATTTTTCAAATCTTTTTAAAACGGATTTTTCTAAAGACTCCTCGGTTCTGTATATTGAACCAATCCAACGACCATCTCTATTTTTTGCGCCATCTAATGCCCATGAACTATGGTCAATTTCTTCATATGGATAATCATACAAAACAGCAGGTTCCATCATCTGCCCCAAAAGCCCATCTGCAAGCAAAAATACCAATGTTCTGTATTTATGAGCAAGATAAAAAGCTTTATAAGTATAATCAATCATTTCCTGCACATTTGACGGAGCCAAAGTCACTGTCTTATAATCACCGTTTCCGCCGCCTTTTACTGTTTGAAAATAATCTCCTTGTGACGGAAAAATATATCCTAAAGCAGGTCCTGCCCTCATTACAGACACAACAACCGCCGGCACATCGTCCGCCGCAATATAAGCCAATCCTTCTTGCATCAATGCTATCGCCAATGAAGAAGAAGATGTCATCGCTTTTGTTCCCGTAGATGCAGCACCTAAAAGCATATTTACAGCTGCTACTTCACTTTCCGCCTGCAAAAACACTCGATTTAACTTCGGCATCTCAGCACTAAGATACTCTCCAATTTCATTTTGAGGTGTAATCGGATAACCAAAATAACATTGACAACCCGCATTAATAGCTGCTTTTGCTATTGCAATGTTTCCTTTTAATAAAACTTTTTCTTTCGTCTTGTTCATTATCTATAAACCTCGACTATTGCCATACTTGGGCATCGCTTTGCGCATAGCGCACATCCGATACATTCGTTATTTTTATTATCTGCATAAGCAACACAAAGCCCTTTTTCATTATAAGTTTCGCCCTTTTTGATAACACCTTTTGGGCAAACATCAACACACAAAAAACAACCTTTGCATTTTTTTTCGTTTATAACGATTCTTCCCATCTTTTTCCCTTTATAATTATTTTTCATTATACACTAAATACAAAAAACAGGCTCAAAATTGAGCCTGTTTTTTGTCTAAAATTAATATAACTTATTAGTCAAAAACGTAACTAATTAAAGATGCTTCTCTAGCTTTTTTAACAGCTGATGCCAACATTCTTTGATGTTTTGCACATGTACCTGTAATTCTTCTAGGAAGAATTTTTCCGGCTTCTGTTAAATATCTTCTGATTTTTTGCACATCTTTGTAATCGATAACTTCAACGTGATCTGCGCAAAAGTTACAATTTTTACGTTTTTTTGAGTCTTTTGGTTCTCTTGCCATTTTTTATTTCCTTACTTAATGTATCTTAATTTATCTAGAACGGAATTTCGTCTTCACCAATAAGGCTTTCCGTAAATTCATCCGCTCCGAATTTAACAATTTGTTCAGATTCTCCAAAAGTTGAAGAAGATGAACTATTCACAGTTGAAGAGCTTCCTTGAAGTTTTTCAAAAGAAGAAGCATCAATTTCAACTATTCTTTTTTCGCTTCCGTCTTCAGCTTTAACAGTATTGTTTTGTAGCCTACCTTCTACAACTACAACATCACCTTTACTAATTGAGTTAACCATAGTATCAGCAAGGTTACCCTTTGCAATAACCCTAATAAGAGTCTCATCATCAGGGTTTATGTTTAACGTAAATCCTGTAATTGGTACATTGTTAGATGTAAATCTTTTTTCAGGGGCTCTATATACTGTTCCTGAAATAGTTGCTCTAGCTAAAGTCATTTGTTTTTCCTTTATTAAGCCATAACTTTTGAAGCTTCTACGAACATTGTTCTAAGAACACTGTCATTAAGACGAAGTTGTCTTTTTAAATCAACAACTTTATCCGCAGGAAGCTCAAATCTTTGAGTCACGAAAAAGCCATCTCTGAAGTTAGCAACATCAAATGCAAGTCTTTTTCTACCCATTTTGTCAGTAGAAACAACGTTTCCTTTGTAACCTTTGATTGTTTCTTCAATTTTTTCAATAACTTTATCTACTTCTTCTTGATCCATAGTAGGTTTAATTATTGTTAATAATTCGTAAGTTTTCAATTTTCTGTTCCCTTTCTAGCCTGGAAATTTTAATAATAATATCTACGTGTGAAGAATGTAACACAAACATACGTTTTTTTCAAAATTTGAGTAAAAAAATGTTAAATTTTAGTAAATTCTTCCAAATAAAAAAGCGACCCTTACGAGTCGCTTTTTAGCATTCAAACCGTTAATTAAAGTTTTTCTGCAACCATCAATGTAGTTTCAGCCAATCTTGTTGAATAACCCATTTCGTTATCATACCAAGAAACAACTTTAACCATGTTTTCACCCATTGTCATTGTCAATGCAGCGTCAACAGTTGAAGATTGAGATGAACCGATGAAGTCTGAAGATACTAGTGGTTCTTCAGAGTAGCAAAGAACATGTCCATCAGCAGCTGCTTTTAATGCAGCGTTTACAGCTTCTACCGTAACAGGTTTTTCAGTTTCTACAACAACGTCTACAACAGAAACGTCAGGAGTAGGAACACGCATAGCGAAACCGTTCAATTTACCTTTCAATTGTGGCAATACCAAAGCAACAGCTTTAGCAGCACCTGTAGTTGTAGGAACGATGTTTAACGCACCAGCTCTTGCACGACGTGGGTCTTTGTGACCGGCATCAAGAATTCTTTGGTCACCGGTGTATGAGTGAACTGTAGTCATCAAACCTTTAACGATACCAAATTTTTCATCCAAAACTTTAGCAACAGGTGCCAAGCAGTTTGTAGTACAAGATGCCATAGAAATTACATCATGTTTAGCTGGATCGTATTCTTTTTCGTTAACGCCCAAAACGATTGTTTTATCTTCATTTTTAGCAGGAGCAGAAATGATAACTTTTTTAGCACCGGCTGTAATGTGAGCTTTTGCTTTTTCTGCATCTGTGTAAAAACCTGTTGATTCAACAACAACTTCTACACCCAACTCTGCCCAAGGAAGAGCTGCAGGATCTTTTTCTGCATAAAATTTAATTTTTTTGCCGTTGATTACAAGACCGTCTTCAACAACTTCAACTGTACCGTCAAATTTGCCCATAACTGAGTCATATTTGAAAACGTGTGCAGCGTTTGCAGGTGTTAGACCTGGGTCATTGATAGCAACATAATCGATTTTTTCAAAAATACCTTCTCTGATTGCTGCTCTTAATGTGTTTCTACCGATTCTTCCGAACCCGTTAATTGCAACTTTCTTAGCCATTTGATAGCTCCTCTTTTTGTAATACATACTTTAACATTCCAATTTATAGACCAAACATAAGTTTAAATCAATAAGTTTATATTTTTTTATTTTTATGTATAATATCAATAGATTTTACATTAGGGAAATGATTTTTATGCATAAAAAGTTGAGTTCACTACTGTGTATCGCTATTTTACTATCAAATACCAATGTTTTTCCTGCTGTTGCACAAACAAATATGTCGACACAAAAAGATGTAATTTCTTTATTCAAAAAATCTGACAATTCTTTCATATCAAAAAAACTTGAGAATGACATGAAATCTGCTATTTCCTCAATCTACGGCAAAGATAATGTAGATGAAATTTACCCCCAAATAGTTAGTTTAATTATGAAAGTCAGAACAAACCGTCACTCTGACCTAAAAAATGATGATGTAAACAGAAACGCTGACTGGTATAAAGAAGAAGTTGTTTATATGTTTTACCCCGACCAGTTTGGTGTGGATGAAGAAGGGACACCCGGAACTTTTAAAAAACTTATAGGAATGTTGGACTATTTAAAAGATTTAGGTGTTACAACAATATATGTTCTTCCTTTTGCTGATTCACCAATGAACGATTCAGGTTTTGACGTCAGAAACCCAAGAAGCGTAAGAGCGGACTTAGGAGGCATGAGTGAATTTAAAGTTTTTGTTTATGAAGCCAGAAAAAAAGGATTTAAAATCAAAGCTGATTTAGTTCTTAACCATTTTTCTGATCAACATGAATGGTTTCAACAAGCCCTCAATGGCGACATAGAAAAATTAAACTATTTTATAGTAAGAGAAGATTTGCCTGAATATAAAAAGTATAAAGATGAAAAATTAGGTTATGTTGTTGAATACAAAGAAAAAGACGGAACCACAACCAAAAGACGACTAATTTTTCCGGAAATATGTGACAACCACTATCGCAAAATAACAATCCAAGGCAAAGATTACTACTTATACCACACATTTTACCCATTCCAATTGGATGTAAATTGGGAAAACCCAAAAGTACTCTATTATATGCTTGATACTATCGGAATGTGGGCAAACTTAGGGGTGGATATTTTTAGAATGGATGCAATCCCTTATTACATAAAAGAAGAAGGAACCAGCGCGGAAAACTTACCTAAAACACACCAAATAATTAAACTTATAAGTTCATTTTTACAAGCAGCTGCACCTCGTTCTGTTATACAAGCAGAGGCTTGCCAAACGCCAAAAAAAATACTGCCTTATTTCGGTTCGGAAAGAAAAGTTACACTTCGCTCGGACGGCAAAGAACAAGAAGTTGCAAGAACCGATGAAGTACAAATAGCATACCACTTTCCATACATGCCTGCTATTTGGGCATCATTAATAACCGCAGATAATTCATATTTCTGGCAAGCGTACAAACAAACTCCCAAAATTCCATCCTCTGCGGCATGGGCAATATTTCTAAGAGTACACGATGAATTAACATTAGAAATGGTAGATGAAAAAACCAGAGAACTGCTTTATGGCGGCTTGGTATCCAAAGGGGCTACTTTTAGAAAAGGTTATGGAGTTAGTGGCAGATTGGCAAGCTTTTTGGACAAAAATCCCGACAGAATAGGTATGGCTTTTTCAATACTACTTTCTTTACCGGGAGTTCCTATTGTTTATTATGGAGATGAAATAGGTGCTCCAAATAATTTTGCAAACGCTCAAATAAGTGCACAACAACGAGAAGAACAACAAAAAGCAGATAAAAACTCTAAAAACAAAGTCAAAATGCTAAGTTATTTTGATAGCAGAGATATAAATAGAGGTCCTATTGCACAAAAAACATTTTATGACGCAGCAGTTAATGAAGAGTCTTACAGTGGTCAAGTTTATGCTCGGGTAAAAAAACTTATCTCGCTCAGAAAACAAATCCCAATAATGACTCGAGGTGGTTTTACTGAAATAAAATCAGACAGTCCAGAGATTTTTGCATATGTCAGAGATTATGAAAACGAAAGAGTATTAGTTGTCAACAACTTGGCCGATTATAAAACAAAAGCAACTATAAACTTTATTGACGATGATTTTGGCAAAAAAGCTAAAGATATTTATCTTAAAAACTTATTAACGGATAAAGCCGTAAGAGTAAAAGTACAAAATAAAAAAATGACGATAAAGCTTGACTCTTATGGCGCTATGTGGCTGAAGTTGTAAGAATTTTATCTATAATTTTTTTTACGGACTTTAACCCTACACCTATATATGTAGAAATAATCATTGTTAATACGAAATAAAAATATGTTGTTTGAACAGGATTGTAAATCCAATATACATTATGATTGGCTCTTTCTTCCATCGGAATACCGTTAATCCACAAAATAACGGCGGTTATCAAATACATTACCAGCAAATGATTAGCCATTATGTGGTAAGTATTTTCTCCCATTTGTCTGATAAATTTTACATCCTTCAAAACCGGCATGAAAATTTTAACCACAAATAAAGATGCCCATATCCCTGTCAATGAAGTTAGTATTGGGACAATCATTTGTTCATCAAATCTTGCCCAAACAAGAACATAACTCAATCCTATACCATGTTGAGGGTCATAATCTCTGTTAAATAACCACAAAATTGACTGAAGAGTAACAATTACACCTAACCATTTTATGCTAAATATGTTGATTTTATCCTCTATATAACATTTATAAAAATATCCTAAATAAACAAAAAAGACAGAAAACATTGTCCTTATGGCAATCAAAGAAACTGCATCAATATCAATCACTTTTGAAAGAGGTATCGCACTTATACCAATAATTGTAAAAAATGTTAAATGAAATATTTTGTTATTCTTAAAACTTTTTATACTACGAAATAAAAATAAAAAAACTACCATGGTTATAAACAATTGAGTTACAAACCATAAAGGACATGCCAAATCAAGCTGATGCCCGTTCAAAAATGGAGTAATAAAAAAGTTTTTGAGTGAAATTGGCGCACCCCAAAACTTGCCTGTAAGTTTAAAAATTAAAACAGTAACACCTAAATAAAACAAATTGTACAAAAAATACGGCACAAGCAATGTTTGCGCTCTTCTTTTTAAAAAAGTTTGCACATCATCAAGATATTTTTCTTTAAACAAATAACCGGAAATAAAGAAAAATAGCGCAAGTTGAAATGAATACGGCGGAAAAATCCCCAATAAAGAAAACTCTAAATGCCCGGACACAACAAGCATTATGGCCAAGGCTTTCAGCAAGTTTACTTTGTTAGAAAAATTTTTTTTTACTACATTATCCATTTTTATACTTGCGAAAGCGCAAATTCTAAATCTTCTATAATATCATCAACATCTTCAAGCCCAACTGAAAGACGCATAAAATCATTGTATACACCACATGCCTCCAACTGTTCATCATTTAATTGTCGGTGTGTTGTCAATGCTGAATATGTAATTATTGAACGAGAATCGCCAAGGTTTGTTGCATGTATAAGCATTTTAAGATTTTCTATAAATCGAGTGCCGCCTTCTCGTCCACCTTTAACTCTAAAACCAATTATTGATGAACCGCCTTTTGGTAAGTATTTTTTGCCAAGTTCATAATATGGTGAACTTTCAAGTTTTGGATAATTTACATATGTTACTTTTTCATGATTTTCAAGATATTTTGCAACTTTAAGAGCGGTTTGAGAAACTCTGTCCATTCTGAGATGCAAAGTTTCCATCCCTAATAATGTCAAATAAGCATTCATCGGGCTTATACAAGTACCAAGGTCACGAAGAAGCTGAACCCGAGCTTTAACAATATAAGCAGCTTTTCCAAAAGTCTTTGTATAAGAAATACCATGATAACTTTCATCCGGCTCAACCAACTCCGGAAATTTTCCGCTTTTTTCCCAATCAAAGGTTCCGCAATCAATTATTGCACCGCCCATTGAATTGCCATGCCCATTAATATATTTTGTAATTGAATGGACAATAATATCCGCACCATAATCAACCGGAGTTAACAAATATGGTGTAGGAATAGTGTTATCTACGATTAATGGGATGTTATTATCATGTGCAACTTTTGCAATTGCCTCAACATCAGGAACATTGAGCTTAGGATTACTTAATGTTTCAATAAAAATAGCTTTAGTTTTTGGCGTAATCGCTTTCGCATAGGCCTCTGGCGATTCCTCTTTTATCATTTTTACCGTAATACCAAATTTTTTCAATGTATGGCCAAAAAGATTTACAGTTCCTCCATATAATTGAGCAGCCGCAATAATTTCATCACCTGCTTTTGCAATATTCATAATAGCCAAAGTTGAAGCTGCTTGACCGGAAGACAATGCTAACGCCCCAACACCTTTTTCAAGATTTGCTAATCTTTCTTCAAGAACAGCTGTTGTCGGATTAGAAATTCTTGTATAAATATCACCGGATACTTTTAAATCAAATAAATCAGCGGCATATTGCACATCATTAAAATTAAAAGCAGTTGTCATATACAACGGAACCGGTATACAATTTTTGCTATCTACAGGGCTATGACCGCCATGAAGTAATTTTGTGTCAAATCTCATTTTACCTCCTAAATATTTTCATTAATAATTTATATTGATTTTTATTATATTTGAAACCCAAGGAACATAAGTTAATTTTCCAGTTGCTGAAGTTATAATCAAATACAACATAAACAATCCAAATATAATATTAAGAATTGAAAATGTTCCAACTAAAGGTGTTGCTATCAAAAAAGTCAAAGTAGAAATTAAACTTCCCAAAAACGGAATATAACTTAAAATTCCCAATATTAAATCTAATGCTAAAGAAAGTATAAAAAATGTAAAAGATAAAAATATAGACTGGTAAATGTGATACCTTAAATACGGTCTTAAACCTAACTTTAAAATAGCCCCCAAAAGCAACCAAACAAAGCCTACTATCCCCATTGTCAAATAAGACAATGCCGAAATTATTTTTTCTAACGGTAACGGTTCATAAATTCTATTTTGCATATAAAT
The DNA here is from genome assembly GCA_045636305.1 of Candidatus Gastranaerophilaceae bacterium. Taxonomy (GTDB): domain Bacteria; phylum Cyanobacteriota; class Vampirovibrionia; order Gastranaerophilales; family Gastranaerophilaceae; genus RGIG2134. The sequence goes on from JAZTXF010000058.1 coordinate 23,119, forward strand.
TCTCTTTTCTGTTTATGTACTCTTCTACAATTTCATAATATATTAGTTTAAGCTCTACGCATTTGCTGTCAAGTTCTATTGCCTTACGATAATTCAAAATTGCTATATCTAGATTATCCAAAAGCGCGTGTGTATTACCTATTAGTTTATATATGTCAGCATCATTTGGATTAAGTTGAACAACTTTATTATAATAATCCAATGCTTCATCATACCTTTTTTCTGAAACTAATAAATTTGCCAATAAAGTATAAGCATTAATAATATCAGGCTCAATTGAAATAGCTTTTTTATATGCCTGTATTGCTTCTTCAACTAAGTTTTCATCAGATAATGAAATTGCATAACAAATATTCGTCTGATAATCATTTGAATTATCATTAAAAGCCTTTTCAAAATATTCTTTTGCCATTTTAAAATTTTTGTTTGCAGAATAGGCATTAGCTATACACAAATTAATTTTTGGATTATCTGTTTTAAACTCAATTGCTTTTTTAAAATTCACAATTGCCTCTTCAAAACGAGAGGTCTTCATAAATAAATTCGCCATATTTATATAAGTTTCAGGATTATATTTTTCTAATGCTATTGCCTTAGCATAAAAAATTTCTGCCTCTTCATAGTTTTCATTATCTTGGTGCAAAAGGGCTATTGCAGAATGCAACATTGCATTATTTGAATCTTTATCAAGAGCTTTTTGATAATAGCGAAAGGCTTGAGTATACTTGCCAATTTCGGCATACGCATTTGCTAAATTATAAAGAATAGAAAAATTATCAGGCTCATACAATAAAGCACGCTCAAAACATTCTACCGCACGGACATAATTTTCAAAATAAAAAGCCAAACTCCCAACATTCACCAATGCTTGAACATCATTTGGCACTTTTTCCGCTATTGTTTCATACGTTTTTAAAGCCTCTTCATAATTATTTTCAAGAACATAAAGTCGACCTAAAACAAAAAGCTTATCTATATCCTCAGGGTTATTTTGCAGCTCCTTTTTAATTGTTTCTATTAAATTTTGATTGTATGTAAAATTTTCCATAACCTATACCCAAGTAAAAATATTTTACAACAATTATAAAAAAAACGGTATTAAAAATACCGTTTAATTAATTCTTGAAACAAAGAAAATAATATCATTTATCGAATCTTTAACAAAATCTATAGCTAATTTTTTCAACGGCTGCCTGTCCAAATAATCAAAAGCCACATAAACAGGGTCTTTTGCATTTTTAAAACGCATACGTCTATCTTTTTGTTCCATCACATCCGTTTGTTTTTCTTGTTCTTTATTTTCTCTTTTCGGATTACGTTTTAAAGGCTTGTAACTTCCGCTGCCGGTACGGTTGTTTTCAGTATTTGTTGCAGCCATTATTGTCATAATTTTTCATCCTCATTATTTACTCTATATATAATAACGTATATACTCTTATTTTCTTGCTCTTTTTTCTTTTGATTGTTAAGTTTTTGTAATATAATTCTCTTATGAACAAAGAAAAAAATATGAAACTTGCAATTTTGAGTGGAACATTTGACCCTATTCATAAATCACATATCTCACTCGCTGAATATGTTCATAATAAATTTGAATATGATAAAATTCTGATAATACCTGCGTATAAGCCTCCACTAAAAAACAACTCAGCTAAAGCTGAACACAGATACAAAATGACAGAACTGGCAGCGAAAAAACATTCTTTTCTTGAAGTAAGTGATATTGAATTTCAAAATAACGGAAAATCATATACTATTTTAACATTAAAGGAACTTTACAAAAAATATCAACCAAAAGGGAAAATAGGGTTTATCATTGGAACAGATGCTTATATAAATTTGCCTAAATGGTATTGCACAGAAGAGTTAAAAGACTTAGCGGAATTTATTCTTTTTGAAAGGGATATTCCTTTTTCAGATGAAAGAATTAAAAAATTACAAAATGACGGATATAAAATTACAACAACCCAACTGCCATTTAAAGATATTTCTTCAACCGAAATTCGAAAAAAAGTGTATAATAATGAAAACATATCTGAATATGTTACAAAAGAAGTAGAGGAATATATTAAAAAATATGAATTATACAAAGATTAAAAATGAAGAAATAATAAATTGGCTAAAAGCAAATTTAAACGAAGAAAGATATCTGCATAGCATAGGAACAATGCTATGCGCTGAAGAATTGGCAAAAATGTTCAATCTTAATCAAGAAAAAGCAAAAATTGCTGGACTTTTACACGATTGCGCAAAATGTTTTTCAAATGAAAAACTACTTGAATTAATCAAAGAAAATATTCCTGACATTGAAGAAACAGAACTTGTAAATTACAAAACCCTTCACGCACCTGTTAGCGCACACATAGCAAAAGAAAACTTTGGAGTTTGCGACAAAGAAATACTTTCATCTATTCGTTGGCATACTTTAGGCAAAACTCAAATGACAGATTTTGAAAAAATTATATTCCTCGCAGACAAAATTGAACCTAATATGCGACCCAAAAAATACCGCGAAGAAATGCTAACAATACTCAATCAACCTAATGGACTTGATAAAGCATTACTAAAATGTTTTGAAGAAACAATCAAAAGCTTGGTTGAGCGAAAACTGGCAATTTGTCATATCACAATCAATGTTTACAATGAGTTACTAAATTGCACAGAGTAAGTGTTTTGTAATAAAATAAATAATATAAAATTGGAGAATAATTTTGAAAAAAGACAGAGAATATATCTTAGGTTATGGTGTTGACCTTTTATCAAAAAAAGAGGGACTAGATTTTATATCCAAAAAGCTTAGCAATAATAAAGGTGCTCAAATTGTTACTATAAACCCAGAAATGATTGAAATGGGTGATAAAAATGAAGAATTGGGCAATATTTTACAAAATGCTGATTTGATTATTCCTGATGGTGTTGGAATTAAACTAGCACTAAAAATTAGGGGCATAAATCAAGAACAAATTCCTGGTATAGAATTTGCAAAAAATCTTGTTGAAATATGTGCAAAAAATAATTACCCAATTGCATTTATTGGTGCCCAAGAAGAAGTTATTAATAGAGCTGTTGAAAATCTAAAAAAAGAATACAACGGATTAAACGTCGTATACAAACACAACGGATATTTTGAAAACGAAGAAACCATTATAGATGCACTTTTAGAAGCAGCTCCAAAAGTCATTTTAGTTGCTATGGGTGTCCCACGACAAGAGTTTTTCATAAAAAAAATTAAAGAAAAAAAAGATGATATAATATTAATAGGAGTTGGCGGAAGTTTTGATGTGTGGTCCGGCTTTACAAAAAGAGCTCCTGTTATTTGGCAAAAAATGGGTTTAGAATGGCTATATAGAGCTATTAAACAGCCTGAAAGATTTAAACGAATTTTCCCGACTTTGCCATTATTTTTAATTAAGGTTATAATAGAAACTACCCAGTTAGAAAAGGATTATTAAACTAAATGGAATTAAACGAAAAAGATTTGATGCAAATAAAAGATTTTACGAAACAAGTAAGAAAAGATATTGTTTCTATGATATACAACGCAAAATCAGGACACCCAGGAGGAAGTTTATCTGCTGTTGAAATTATAAGCACATTATATCTAAAGTGCATGACACATTATCCTGATTGGGATAAAAATCCTAATTTCGTTAATAGAGATAGATTTGTTTTATCAAAAGGACATGCTTCAGCTTGCTTGTATTCTGTTTTAGCAAGATGCGGTTATTTTAGTACAGAAGAACTAATGACTTTTAGAAAACTTGGCTCCAGATTACAAGGCCACCCTTCTGTAAAACACCTATGCGGAATTGAAGTTTCAACAGGTTCACTGGGACAAGGCTTGTCCATAGCTTGTGGCATAGCATTAGGGTTAAAATTAGATAAAATTAACTCAAATGTATTTGTATATATTGGTGACGGAGAAACACAAGAAGGCAATATTTGGGAAGGCGTTATGAACGCAGCTCACAACAAACTCGATAATTTAATAGCATTTATTGATAAAAATAATCTGCAAATAGATGGATGCACTGACGATATAAAATGCAATTCTCCACTGGAAGACAAATTTAAAGCTTTTGGTTGGGATTATTTAACTATAGACGGTCACAACCCGACAGAAATTTATAACGCTGTAAAGCAAGCAAAGCTTAACAAAAAACCAACAGTTATTGTTGCCAATACCATTAAAGGTAGAGGCGTGTCATTTATGGAAAACAATGCAGGTTGGCATGGTAAAGCTCCAAATACTGAACAGTACGAACTTGCGATGAAAGAATTAAATTAAACAAATAAGGAAATATAAATTGACAAATATTAGAGAAAGAAAGTCTATAAGAAACGAATACGGAAAAACTCTTGTTGAACTTGGAAAAGAAAACTTAAACATTGTTGTTTTGGATGCAGATTTGTCCTGTTCAACTCAAACGGCAATGTTTGCAAAAGAATTTCCTGAAAGATTTTTCAACATGGGTATAGCAGAACAAGATATGATAGCTACTGCTGCTGGTTTAGCAACAACAGGAAAAATTCCGTTCGTTTCAACATTTGCTATGTTTGCAACAGGAAGAGTTTGGGATCAAATAAGAAACTCTGTTTGCTATCCTAATTTTAATGTAAAAATAGTAGCAACACACGGGGGAATTACGGTTGGTGAAGACGGTGCAAGCCATCAAGCTCTTGAAGATATAGCAATTATGAGAGCAATTCCCGATATTATGGTTGTAGTTCCTGCTGATTGCACAGAAACAGCTGAAGTTATTAAATTTGCTGCGCAATATAAAGGTCCTATGTATATTAGAATTGCAAGGACAAATGTACCGGATGTCTTTAACAAAGACTCATACAAATTTAACCCGTACAAAGCGATTATTGTTCAAGAAGGTAGCGACATAACATTGGTAACTAATGGCGAAACCCTTGCCGAAGCGATGGATTGCGTAGAAATATTAAAAGAACAAGGAATATCAGCCGAATTAATCCACATGCCTGTAGTAAAACCTATTGACACAGAAACTATTATAAAATCCGCCGCAAAAACTAAAAAAGTTGTAACTATTGAAAATCACTCAATAATAGGTGGTATAGGCAGCGCTATTTGCGAAACCTTGAGTGAACACTACCCAACACAGGTATTGCGACTCGGAACAAATGATGAATTTGGTCAAAGCGGTGAACAAAGAGTCCTTATGGAGCATTATGGGCTTACCGGTGAAAAATTAGCACAAAAAATACTAAATTTTTTAGGAAAAAATTAATATGATTCAACTTCGTGGTGTAACAAAAAAATATAAAAACAACGCTTATGCTTTAAAAAACATAAATCTTGATATTTTGTCAGGAGAATTTGTGTTTTTGACAGGCTCAAGCGGTGCAGGCAAATCCACTCTTATGAAACTCCTTTACAGAGAAGAAAGTCCAACTATCGGAACTGTTATGATTGGGAACATAAATGTTGCAAATTTGCCTGATGAAAGAGTACCGGACTTAAGAAGACATATGGGCATCGTTTTCCAAGATTACAAACTACTCCAAAAACAAAGTGTATATGATAATGTTGCATATGTTATCAGAACATTGGGAATAAGTTCTAAAGAAATAAATGCCAGAGTTATGGGCGCATTAAAAGTAGTTGGCTTGGCAGATAAAATTAAGTCCAAACCATCTGAACTATCAGGCGGAGAACAACAAAGAGTATCAATCGCCAGAGCAATTGTAAATGGTCCGCCACTTTTAATTGCAGATGAACCGACCGGAAACCTTGACCCAAAAAACTCTTTAGAAGTTATGCATATATTAGAACAAATTAACCAAAAGGGTATTACGGTTCTTGTTTCTACGCACGATCATGCTATGGTAAACTATTTCAGAAAACGTGTTATAACGCTTGAGGATGGACAAATTATCAGAGATATACAAGCAGGTACTTATGAATAAAGAAAATGCAAAAAGTATAATAAAACGTAAAGTAAAATCTCATTTGCCAAAAGATTCATTAACAGAGTTAAGAATTGTCTACAGACTGGGAATGGAAACCATTAACGGAATAAAAAGAACAGGATTAATGAATATAGCTATTATAACAACAATGGCAGCAATTTTGGCTATTTTTGGAGCTATGTTTAGATCGACTCTTTCTGTTTCCGCCTTTGCAAAAGAGTTTGGAAATGCTTTAGAAATTTCTGCGTATTTAGATAAAAACTCTAATAATAAACAAATTATCGGGCAAATTCAAACAATAAAACATGTAAAAAAAGTTGAATTTATCCCAAAAGCTAAGTCTTGGGCTAAGTTAAAAGAAGAATTGGATTTGGCAGATTTAGATAATCCGCTTCCTGACACCTTACATATAAAAGTCGACAAACCCGAAAACATCGAAGTTGTATACAATGCAGTTAAGAAAATTAACGGAGTAGAGGACTTAAATTATGCCAAAGATATTGCGCAAAAAATGCAAATTTTTAATAATGTTGTAAGCACAATGACCCTGTTAATTATTGTTGTTATAGGATTTTTAACAATAGCAATTATACACAACACTATCCATTTCGTAATTCAGTTAAGAAAAGAAGAAATAGAAATTATGAGATTAATGGGAGTTAGTAATTGGTACATTAAAACACCATTAATTACTCAAGGCGCAATTTACGGCTTTATTGGTGCGTTAATTTCTCTGTTTCCTTTAAACGCAGTTCAAAACGGTTTGGTTAAGGTTCATCAATTTTTTATGATACCTTCTCCGGTTTTGGCTACCAATATAGTTGTGTTTGTGTTATTTATTGTAGCAATCGGCTTTGGCGCGTTAGGCAGTTACTTGTCGATAAAAAAACATTTACAGGTATAGAAAAATGATGGATGCAACCAGTAAGTTAATATTAAATTATAATGATATTCCGGCAATGCCGAATGTTATGGTTAAAGCACTTAGCGTTATAAAAGACGAAGGTTCAGGCTTAAATGATTTGGCGGATGTTATGTGTTATGACCAAGCACTAACAACACAAGTTTTACGTCTTGTAAACTCCGCATATTATGGATTTGCACAACAAATCACATCAATAAATAAAGCCTTACCTTTGTTAGGCATGGACCAAGCAAAAAACATAATCATAACTTTCGCTATGAAGCCAATGCTTACAACCAGAGGCGGAAAATCATTATGGGAACACTCAATCAGAGCAGCGGTTGCATGTGAACATATCGCAAAAGAATTTAAATTAATGGACCCTACTGAAGCTTTTGTTATTGGATTCTTGCACGATATCGGTAAAATTGTATTAAACATGAAAAACCCAATAATATACAGAAAAGTAGAAGACATGGTAGCTAAAGGAGCAAAGGTCGTTGATGCGGAAAATATGTTCTTTGGTGCAAATCACTGTGACGTAGGATTTTTATTGGCAAAAAAATGGCAACTTCCTATCGTAGTAATCAATGGCATTAAATACCACCATAACCCACAAGCTTCAAGTATGGCTAATTTTGCTTATCTTGTATACATTGCAAACATCTTAACTCAAGAACGCGGTAGTAATACTGTCCTCGACCCTGAGGTGATGAAAAATTCTAATATCCAAATAGAATCTCCGGATGTTCTCAGACAAACAATTTTATCCAGAGCCTCATTATTATTAGCGAGCCTTTCCCGCTAAAACTTCTTTATACATCATAGCTCTTTTCTTAGCATATTCCGGATTTACAAGATAATCGTCATATTTATCATACGCATTTATCCAACCATTCGGTGATATTTCAACAATTCTGTCTGCTACAGTCTGTATAAATTGGTGATCTTGTGATGTAAATAAAATCGTACCATTAAAATCAATTAAAGAATTATTTAAGGCTGTAATTGATTCCAAATCAAGGTGGTTTGTCGGCTCATCAAAAATAAGAGCATTTGACTCTGCAACCATCATTTTTGCCAACATACAACGTACTTTTTCACCTCCGGACAATACATTTGCACTTTTTTCTGACTCTTCACCGGTAAAAAGCATACGGCCCAAAAAACCCCTTATGTAGCCTATATTTTGGTCTGCTGAATATTGACGCAACCAATCTATCAAATTAATTTTGGACTCAAAAAATTTTGTATTATCCTTAGGAAAATAAGAAACCGTAGCAGTGACACCCCAATCAAACGTACCACTGTCGGGCTCAATTTCTCCGGTTAAAATTTGAAATAACGTAGTAACAATTAATGGATCACGACTTATAAAAGCAATTTTGTCACCTTTTTGAACTTCCAACGAAAAATTTTTAATTAACTGCTGTCCGTCAATTGCTTTATTCAATCCCTTAATCTGCAACACATCACGTCCCGGCATTTTTTGGTATGTAAACCTAATTCTTGGGTACTGACGAGATGAAGGCTTAATATCCTCTAATGTTAATTTATCCAACATATTTTTTCTGGAGGTTGCCTGTTTTGCTTTTGATGCGTTAGCACTAAATCTAGCAATAAACGCTTTCAATTCTTCCATTTTTTCTTCTGTTTTTTTATTCATTTCTTCTTTTTGTTTTTGAATTAGTTGACTTGCTTGTGACCAGAATGAATAATTTCCTGTGTAAAGCTGAATATTGCAATAATCAATATCCGCAATATGTGTACAAACTCTGTCCAAAAATTTTCTATCGTGAGAAACAACAATAACAGTATTTGGGAAATCTATTAAAAACTCTTCAAGCCAAGTTATAGTATTAATATCAAGGTGGTTTGTAGGCTCGTCTAATAAAAGAATATCAGGGTTTCCAAAAAGCGCCTGAGCTAAAAGGACACGAACCTTTTCACTGCCGGAAAGCTCACTCATTAAATCATAATGTTTTTCATTTTCTATACCTAAGTCACTAAGCAAAGTAGCCGCCATAGACTCAGCCTGCCAACCGTCAAGCTCAGCAAATTCTGTCTCAAGCTGCGCAACACGCATTCCGTCCTCATCATTAAAATCGGGCTTTGCATATAAAGCATCTTTCTCTTTCATTATGTCATAAAGTCTTTTATGTCCCATAATAACAGTATCAATAACCGGAAATTCATCAAACTCAAAATGGTTTTGCTTTAAAACAGCAATACGCTGGTTTTTACCGATATGCACCTCTCCTGATGTCGGTTCTAATGCACCTGAAAGAACTCTCAATAAAGTACTTTTTCCTGCGCCGTTAGCACCAATTACACCATAACAATTTCCGGGTGAGAATTTTACACTCACATTTTCAAAAAGAGTTTGATTCCCAAATCTAACGGTTAATTTATCTGTTGTTATCATATTTCTTTTTCCTTCGTATAGTAATTAGTATCATTTTACTATAAAAATGCACAAAAAAAATGCCGCACAGCGGCACAAGTCTGTCATGGAGAAAAGGAGTGGAGAAATATATTAAAGAGAATCGGCTACATATTACATATGCCCAAAAAACAGTATATATAACAGTATATATAGCATATTTTTACAAAACTTTACAGTATTTTCAAAAGCCCTTGCTACTGCAGGGTTTGCAGATATGAATTTACGCCTTCTGAAATAATTAAATTTCGGTTTTTCATACAAAATTCATCTAACTTAACAATTCCGGCTTTTATATCACCTTTTTCTATGTATAAAAGTCCTAAATTTACCATATCCAAAGGCCTTTTGCTTTTTTCATAATACTCTATCTTTTTATTAAGAGTATTCTTGCCCATTTTTCTGTATGTTTCTGCTAAATGTTGTCTATAAGTAAAATTCATAGGATTCAACTTTATTGCATTTAAAAAGCAATCCTCAGCCAAGGCGGGATGCCCTATAATTAAATAAGTCCGTCCCAAATTATCCAAATATACGGCAGATGCCTGTGTCTTAGGGTTTAAAGATATTGCAATTTTAAACTCTTGAATTGCTCCGTAATAATAGCCTTCATTAAAATAATTCATGCCTTTATTATTATGCAAAACTGAATTTTTAGCGGCATCTATAACATAAATTTCGCCAAAAGAAGGAACAACATTGCCAATGAAAAAGATTAAAAAGACAATAATTTTAAATAATTTCAATTTCAAGTCCTTCTTTTGCTACAAAGCAATTAGGTTCTTGAGATTTATAATAACTTTCAATCTCAGCAATTTTTTCATCAGAATATGACGGATCAAGATGGAAAAAGGCAAGCTGATTTGCATGCGCTTGATTTTTACTATCTAAAGCCATATCAAAAGTAGAATGTCCAAAACCTTGCTTAGGAGCGCTGGTTGAAGAATAATCCTCACTTGTATATTGAGCATCATGTATTAATAAATCGCAATTTCTTGCAAATCTTGCAAGTTTCTTATCTCCACCGATATAACCTTCTCTGTCAGTCGCATAAACAACAGATTTATTTTTATACGCTATTTTATATGCCATAACTCCGTTTTGAGGATGCGCATACGATTTATAACAACTTATAATTATTTCTTCACCCTGTGGAATAAAATCTTCTTTAGATGTTGCCGTTTTAATAACAGGTTGAGTATTATTCGGATAAAAGACAATTACTTCATTATTACCGGAAATATTCGTAATACTTAGGTTTGCCGCAATATCTCCTAAGTCAAGCGGAAAAGATTTACTAAATAACAAATCTGAAAGAATAATATCTAATCCCTCATCAAAATCAGAATAACCAAAGACATCAAGATTTGTAGAAGGGAGATGCGCCGGCTTGAAAAAAGTAAAGCCTTGAATATGATCTTGATGAATATGACTCAAAAGCAAAGTAGCGTTAATTGGTTGACGCTCGTATGAATTACTTGAAGAAGTAATATGGTCAAACAACAAATCTTCACCTAGCCCAATAATACCGGTTCCCGCATCTAAAATAATGAGTCTGCCGTTAACGTTTACTTCAACACACGCTGTATTTCCGCCGTATTCAAGAGTGTTTTTTGTCGGTGTAGGAAAACTGCCTCTAACACCTCTGAATTTTACAAAAAATTTACCTGTAGATTCTTTCATATTCTTACTTCCGCTATTCTATTCAAATATTATCGTACTTTATTTTTCATTATTTGTCTATAACAATTGTTGTTGTTTGGTCACTTTCCGCACCAGCGCAAGTAGAGGAAAGAAAAGATTTTAATTTTGCCACTGCCTGCACTTCTTTAAGATTAGTGTTTTTAAAATAAAAGTCAAAAATTGTTTTATTTCTGTAATTTGTTATTGAAACAATACGAAAAGCATTTGGGTAAGTAACAAGAGCAGGTGTCGAAACATGCACAACATTGTTTTCTTTTATTATTTTTGTAGCGTGATAATGTCCTGAAAAAATTGCTATCGGATTTTTATATTTGTCTATCACACTATAAAACTCTTCAATATTCAAAATTTTGTGATGTGAACTTGGAAACGGCTCAATTAACGGATGATGTAGAAATATGAGCACAGTATCTTTTTTCGACTTTTTAAGTTCACCATCCAACCATTCCAATTCTTCTTTAGGGAAAATTCCATTTCCTGTTATTTTTGAATTATCAACAGCATCCAAAACTATGACTTTAAAGCCTTTTTTAGGCTTTAATGAATAATACGATTTATTAAAATTAAAATTTTTGTTATGAGAATTTAACAACGTTAAATACTTCTCTCTTGTAATTTCTCCGCCCAAAACAGACAAATCATGATTACCAAAAGCCACAAACCAAGGATATCTTAAAGAATTCATCATAGACATATAAAGCATTATGTCTTTTTCATTAGGAACATCTACCGTGTCACCTGTTTGCATAACAAAATCTAACCCTTCCGTCTGATTTATTTGAGATATTGCATCTGCAAGAAGGTCTTTTGAATGCCCCAAAGCTTTAAATGTCGTATCTTGCTTAGTTAAAGTTAAATGAGAATCTGACAAATGAGCAAATTTTAATGTATCATTAAAGCCTATTGCTTCAAGGTTTATAGCCAAAATACCTGCTGTTAAAACAATTAAAATATTTTTAAAAAATTTATTCATAAAAATTCCTTTTCTGATGTGGTTATATTTTAGTATGAAAATTAATAAAACAAAATTATCCTGAAAGAGGATTTTTTTTTAAAGATAAATCAGAATTTATTATGGGATTGCTAACACAATATTTTCGTACTTTTCCGACTTTTGCTATTGACATATTTTCTGCAAAACATTATAATGTTTCTGTGATTAGGAGTAGAGATTATGGATTATCAAGAAGTTTTAACCCGTTTATATAGTGAATATGTTGTATCAAAAGACAAATTTGTCGACCGTTCGTTTTTGACTAACAGATTTTATTTGGTAATTACATTTGCTCTGTTGTTGTTCCAATTTTGGCAACTTGACCATATTACACACGTAACGGGGTTATTTATTATAACCGCAGCGTTGGGAATGGGTTCAAGTTTGTTGTGGGTACTAAATCACGATGCATATTCATATTTAATTAAAATTAAACTTGCCGGCGTTCTTGAAAAAATGGAGGAACATTTACCGGTTAAACCTTCTACGCTTGAGCATGATGCCATTATAGAACATAACAAAAAACAAAAATTAATGTTTGCTGATTATCAAAAAGGCATGGGGTTTTCGGCTTTTTTGATTTTCTTTTCATTATTTTTATTCAGCACAGGCACAAAACTTGTGGAATACATAGAAACATTTTAAGTATCACTAACAATATAAGAGTTAACGGGAGAAATAATTCTCCCTTTTTTTTTGTGGACAGTTCAATAAATTTATCTGTCATTGCAAACCTACGAACCAAATCTTTACCATTAGCAACAAAGTGTAAAAAAGTTGTACTATATCTATTTAACAGCTATAATATAATAAGGAAGTTTCGAGAGAATTTTTGCACATGGCAAATAAAAACGGAAGAAAAATTTTAATATCTTTATTTATTGGAGTAGTGGTAGGCTGTTTTTCACTCAATACTTTTTCTGCATTGCAACAAGAAATAAAAGAAAAAGACCAGCTTATAGAAGTCATGAAACTTAGAGATAAACAAATTAAAACAGAAAAATATAATTATTTAGTAGCTATTCGTGACATAAATGCCGGAGAAACTATTTCAAAAGAAGATATAATGCTAACTTCTTTTAACAAAAAATATGACGATGCAATAAGCTCGACAGATGCCATAATTGGGAACGTTCCTCTTCGTCCGCTTAAATCAGGACAAGTTTTGACCAATTACATTTTCACAGGAGTTATTGCTCAAAAAAATAAAAACATCCAAGGATTGCGTGAAGGATATAGGGCTTTAACACTATCAACCGCTAACCTAGACGGAATGTCAGCAGAAATGAAGGTCGGCTCTTTAATAGATGTTTTTTCAAAAAATAAAACCAACAATATCATTTTATCAAAAGTAAAAATACTTTCTCTTGAGCCAAAAATTGAAAAAACAGATAAACCAATTGAAACCGAAAAACTAAAAAACATACCTATAACTCAGGCCAAAACCGTAACTTTTGAAGTCAAAACAGACAAAATTGAGGATTTTGTAGAAATTTATTCTTCGGGTAAAATATTATTAGTAATGCGTCCCATTGGTGACGATACGGTTATTGTAAAAAAACAAAAAACTGAACAGAAATCAAAACAAACCAAAAAAAATTACACAAATACAAATATTTACGGTTCTAAAGAGATTCCGGATTTGCCAATCTCTCAAATTTATGAAGCAAAACCTATCGAAAAACCAACAGTTACAGCCAAGAGTGAACAACAAAATAAAAATGTCGTAGAAATTATTGAAGCAGGGAAAAAAACACAAATAAAATTTGAATAAACGAGGATATATTGCAAAAATTTTTAACTAAAATATTAATATTTACATTAATTGCTTTCAGCATAATCGGAAGTAAAGAAGCTTTTGCAAATCGAAAAATTGACTCAGATGTAATATCTGAACCGGAAGGAAAAATTACATTAACACCAACAGCATCATCGCTAATTCAACAAAAAGAAAAAAAAGTTAGCATATCTTCTGCAAACCTCAATGACAAAAATGAAAAATTATACGCTATTGTAAACAAATCTCAACTTTTAAAATTTGATGAACCAATAAAAAGAGTATCCATAACAGAACCACAATACGCCGATTTAGTTTTGATTTCACCAAAAGAAATGTTATTAAACGGCAAAAAAGCAGGCAGAACCAGTTTAATTTTTTGGGGAAACAACGACAAGCCCGTTTTTTACAATTTAGTTGTCCAACAAGACGCTGATGCCTTTTTGCAAGCCGTAGAAGAAATTGCACCAAATGAAAAAGCCAAATTAATATTTACTGACGACGGAGTTATTCTTTCAGGACATATTTCTTCTACAAATACCAAAGAAAAAATTAAAAATATTGCTCAAGCATATAATTTTAACCTTATAGATATGTCTGAAAGCCCAACTAAACAAGTACTATTAGAAGTTAAAATAACAGAAGCTTCACGTAATTTTACAAATGAATTAGCAACACAATTTTCATTTGGACAAGGAACTCAAAACTTCACTCAAAATATACTTGGAAGAACAGGAAACATAAGCCAAGGAATGTTTGACGGCACATTAAACGGTTTTCAATACATTTTTGCAAACAATTCGTCCAAACTAGCCTTCTCAATTAGAGCCGGAGAAAAAAATGGTGCTATTAAAGTTTTGGCTGAACCAAAATTGTTAGCATTAGACAACGCAGAAGCAAGCTTCAATGTCGGCAACGAAGTACCTGTTCCTTCAGGAATTGGACAATATGGCCAAGTTTCATATCAATTTAAAAATACTGGAGTTATTCTTAACTTCAAACCTCGAATTTTAGAAAAATCAAATCGTGTAATATTAAAGCTTTCTCCTGAAGTTAGCGAAGTCGATACATCTTTGGCAATTCAACAACAAGGCGGAGGAAGTATCCCCGGATTTAAAACAAGAAAAGTTGATACTACAGTTGAATTAGGAGACGGAGAAACTCTTATCATAGCAGGATTATTAAAACAAACCAGCAGTAAATCAAGGGCTAAAGTTCCTTGGGTTTCTAACATTCCTGTTCTGGGACTTTTGTTCACCAACCTTAACGACACAAAGGATGACACTGAGCTTGTTATTTTTATAACTCCAAAAATTGTGGAAGCAGCTACTTCAGAAACATTGTAAGAGGAAAAAATGAATAATTCAGCAAATATTGTAATAATAGACAAAGAAGAAGCATCAAAAAATATTATCAAAAACTATTTGAATAATATTGATAACATAGACTTGGATAGTGAATTTGACGATATTTTTAGTGCAGGTGATTATGTACTGGAAAACCGTACGGATATAATAATTGTTGATATTTCAAAAAATCCGGATTCCGCATTTGAAATTATAAACAAAATTACCCAAATTAACAAAAAAGCTAAAATCATCGTTACCTCTTATAATGCAGATACCGATTTAGTTATAAAAGCTATGCGTAGCGGTGCAAGAGAATTTTTAACAAAACCAATAAAAGAACTGGAATTTAAAACTGCTATTGAAAAAATGCGAGACCTCTCATTAGGCACAATTTCAGATAATAATAAATGCAAGATTATTTCTACTTTTTCAAATAAAGGAGGAATCGGCAAAACAGCAATTGCAGTCAATGTGGCTTTGGAATTAGCAAATTTAACAAAAGAAAAAGTAGCACTTATTGATTTAAACTTACAACTGGGAGATGTTACGACATTTTTAGATCTCAATCCCAATTTTGATATTTCATACGTTGCCAATAATTTGAACAGAGTTGATGAAGCTTTTCTGCTTACAACATTAGAACAATACAAAGATACAAGTCTATACGTTTTGGCAGACCCACCTTATCTTGAACAAGCAGAAGATATTTCCTCAGAACAAATTACACGATTGTTTGATGTATTAAAACAAACCTTTTCATACATAGTGGTCGATACAGGCTCTAATTTTGACAACAAAACAATAACAGTATTAGACAATTCTGATTTAATTTTGTTGGTAACTATAGTAAATCTGCCCGCAATCAGAAATTGCCAACGTTGCTTGGATTTGTTTGAAAGATTAGGCTATGAGAAAGAAAAAACAAAAATTATTTTAAATCGTTATATGGAAAACGAAGAAATAAAAACAGAAGATGTTGAAGATGTTTTGGACAGAAAAGTTTATTGGAAAATCCCTAACAACTATTTCACCATCATGTCTGCTATAAACAAGGGAATTCCTGTAGGAATAGTTAATCCAGACTCAAATATTGCCAAAAATTATAAAGACTTGGCAGCAATGCTATCAGATAACACATCTTCAATAATGCCAAGCAAAAAACAAAACAGAGAATCCGGTTTTAACATATTAAACATGTTCAAAAAATGAGGAAAATAAATTGTCACTCAAAGACAGATTAAATAGATCACCTGATAAATATATCCAAAAAGAAACCTCTTATGACGTACTATTTCAAGCAGGAGAGGCAAGTCAAGAATACGTGCAATTAAAAGAGCGTATTCATTCTTTATTGATAGAAAAAGTCAACGCAACACCGACATGGATAAACTATTCCGACGAAGAACAAAAAGAACTTATACAAGAATTTATTAATAATCAACTGGAAACAGGATTCAAGACCGTCCCTCTAAATCGCGTTGAGAAAGAGCGATTAATTCGAGAAATTGTACAAGAAACCAAAGGTTTCGGCCCATTAGATCCCCTTCTGGCAGATTCAGAAATAACTGATATTTTGGTTAATGGGGCAAAAAATGTTTATGTGGAAAAAAACGGAAAACTTTATAAAACGCAAGTAACATTTAAAGATAACAACCACCTAAAAAATATTATTGAAAGAATTGTATCAAAAGTAGGAAGAAGAATTGATGAAAAGTCCCCAATGGTAGACGCAAGACTAACCGACGGAAGCCGTGTAAATGCTATCATTCCACCCCTTGCAATTGACGGACCATCCCTTTCCATAAGAAAATTTAAAGGAGATGCCGGCTCTTTTAGCAGTCTTCTAAAATGGGGCTCAATTACGACAGAAATAGCAGATTTTCTTGCTGCGGTTGTTAAAGCAAGAGCAAATATAGTCATAAGCGGAGGAACAGGCTCCGGAAAAACCACTTTATTAAACAGCCTTTCTGAAGAAATACCTCATGACGAACGAATAATAACCATTGAAGATTCTGCAGAATTGTCATTGAAACAAGACCATGTTGTTAGACTGGAAACCAGACCCGCCAACATTGAGGGTGAAGGTCAAATATCTTCTCGTGATTTAGTTATAAATGCTTTGAGAATGCGTCCGGACAGAATTATAATCGGAGAGTGCCGTGGGGCAGAAGCCTTAGATATGCTACAAGCAATGAACACCGGTCACGATGGTTCATTAACAACACTACACGCAAACTCCGCCAGAGACGCCCTTTCAAGGTTAGAAACGATGGTACTTTTTGCAGGAATTAATTTGCCTGATAAAAATATAAAGTCTCAAATTGCCTCAGCTATTGACTTCATCATCCAAACCAATCGTTTATCCGATGGTTCTAGAAAAGTCACTTCTATTTGCGAAGTAACCGGCATGGAAGAAAACGTAATTTCTATGCAAGAAATATTTAAATTTGAACAATTTGGACTCGAGAATGACAAAGTAACCGGTGTTCATGTTTCTACAGGAATCAGACCCGACTTTATAGAAAAATTAAACGTTAAAGGATTAACTATAAACGCTTCTATTTTTAACAAAGAACATAAACATACATACATCGGAAAACAAACAAATAATTATTCTCACAAAATGGAGGACAATACCCCTGTTAAAACAAGACTTATGCAAAATAATTCTCTTGCGCAAAGGTTGAGAAGATGAATACATTAATTTTAAGCTTTGTTATTGGAATTTCAATTTTTTTAATATCATCGTCGATTATATCTTTTGTTTTCAGAACAAATGACCTAACACAAAAACGACTTGAAAAAATAAAAAACAAATCATTTAAAAATGAAAAAGAAATAAAAGAAAAAATTTCGTTACTTGTCTCTGACTCAACTTACAAAATAAAAATAGCAGGACAAATTCTTCGACAATTTCATTTTTCAGAAAAAATTAAAAATGCCTTATTTTTAGCCAATTCAAAATTACAAGTAGATACATTTTTATTTATAAGCATAACTATGGGTTTAATCTCTTTTGGATTAATTTACCTTATTGCACCAATTTATTCACCTTTAGGGTTATTTGCTACTTTTGTCCCTCCAATCATGCTAAAAATACAAATCAATAAACGCCTTCAATTGTTTACCCAACAATTTCCTGACGCGTTGAACATGATTTCGAGTTCATTAAGAGCAGGACACCCTCTTTTAGCCTCATTTGAAACAGTAGTACAAGAAATGCCACAACCGGTAAGTACTGTTTTTAAAACGGCTGTTGACGAAATTTCTTTAGGTCTTGATGCTAAAACAGCAATGAATAGTATGATTCAGACAATTCCGGACAGTATAGATTTGAAATTTTTTGTCACAGCAGTCCTTATTCAACGCGAGGTCGGCGGAAACTTAGCAGAACTACTGGATGGCTTGTCCCTAACCATTAGAGAACGATTTAAACTTTTAGGACAACTAAAAGTACAAACTGCACAAACAAGGTTTTCCGGTATAATTTTAAGTTTAATGCCTCCACTGGTAGGCGGAGCAATATTTATGCTTAATCCGGAGTATATGGAACCTTTATTAAAAACACAACAAGGTAATATAGCTCTGTTATTAGCAGTATTTTTAACCCTTCTTGGACTATATTTTATAAATAAAATTACAGATATTGAAATGTAGAGGTATCAAAATTTGACTATAATTCTTTCAATAATATTAGCAATAACAGTAAGCACCTTCGTTTTCTTATGTTTTGGAAATGAAAAAAGCCTTTTGGAACAAAGAATTAAAAAAATTGCAAGAAAACAACGCTATTACACAAAAAGTATTGCAAAAAACATAGCGGAAATAGTTGGCGGGTACAGAAAAGAAACAAAACAAAATAAAGCCATAATTGCCAAAAATAAATTATTACTAATGCAAGCAGGAGAAGACTCAAACGAAGATAACGTCTTGATATACGAAGGCCGCAAAATAATGCTTTTTGTTTTTTTGCTAATCGTATCACTTATGACTCTTTCTATATTAGGATACAGCACAATCAATATTTCTTGCGCAATTTTAGTTCTTTTGGTTTCATATAAATTACCGGATATTATACTAAAACAAAAAATTACTCGCAGACAAAAAGAATTTGTTCGTAACTTACCTGACGCCATTGATTTATTGTCAATTTGTATAAGAGCAGGACTAGGGCTGGATGCAGCATTAATGAGAGTAGCAAATGAATTTGCACTAACATCAAAAGTTGTTGCTAAAGAATTTGAACGACTAAATAGAGATACATTAGCAGGACTAACAAAACAAGAAGCCTATCGAAACATGGCAATATGTAACCCAAATGCTGAAGTTAAGTCTTTTGTTGCACTACTTATTCAAACTGACAAACTGGGAACAAGTATAACACAATCATTAGAGGCATATAGTGATTCCGTAAGAACCAGAAAACGACAAAGAATAGAAGAGCTTGCGCAAAAAGCTGCGGGAAAAATGACAATTCCAATGGTTCTTTTTATGCTGCCCGCAATATTTATAATAATTCTGTATCCTGCAATAATAAAAATTAGTACTAATATGTCATTCTAGAAAAAACAAGCTAAAAAAATTACTAAGCAAAGGTGCAATTTATTACACCTTAAATTCACACCCAAAATATTACAAATTGTAAACACGAGTTTTTTCAAGCCCAGAGCAGAATACAGCCATCCCATTCCATTCTATTCTATTAGGAAATTTTAATTCCTCTACTGACTTTATACAAATATGTAACAAAAGTTTTACAAAAGAGAAGAAATTAGTTAGAAAAGGAGTTTACACTATGACAACAACAAACACAATTCCAACTTCCCTACCAGCCGTA
>JAZTXF010000059.1:0-8898 GCA_045636305.1 Candidatus Gastranaerophilaceae bacterium
AAATGATAGAAGAATACTGGAGGTGTTTTTTATGTTTGATAGTTACATTGTTAGCAGCACGAAAACCTCTCTTTCTATGCCTTTATGCAGAATAAATGTAAAATTAAAAAATAAAAAAAATTTAAAACATTTTGCTTTTACTTTAGCTGAAACTCTCATTACTTTAACCATTATTGGTGTTATTGCTGCTTTAACTGTTCCTTCTTTAATAAGTGAATACAGAAAACATTCATATGTTGTAGGGCTTAAAAAAGCCTACTCGCAATTACAAAATGCTGTAAAAATGATTCCTATCACCGAAGGCTGCTCAGCAGGTGATTATGACTGTGCTGGCATGTTTCAGGACTGGAGAAAAGTTACAAATATTGATGGAATAGATTTTAAAAATAACCCAGGATCTAAAAAAGCATATTTATTTTCAAAACAATTTAAAATAAAAGAATTTTGCCATGATTCAGCATGTTTTAAAAATATTCCATTAGCATCTATAGGGTTTGCTCTAGATCAAGCGGCTGTTTTCACAACACAAGATGGTATGAATATAGCATTTGGAGCCAGCTCCAGTTGTGGGGTTGATGTTAATGGAACTAAAGGACCAAACAAATTTGGTAGAGATATTTTTTATTTTGAAATTGCAGATGAATATAGAAATGGAATAAATCAAGGCATATTAATGCCTATTGGTTCAAAAACAATAGCTACATTTTATAATGATGATAACATTTATTGGAGAACTAACAAACTATGTTCAACAGAAAACGCAAATAAAGGAAGCTGGTACGCAGCATCTTGTGCTGGTCGTGTTCTCGAAGAAGATGCGATGAATTATTAATAAAGATTGACCACAAAACACTTCAACTCAAAATCTACGCGATTTAAATTGCGCGAGTTTTGTGATGGTTATGGAATAAAGTCCACTTATGGTTGGTATTAACACAAAAGGTGATTTCTCAAACAAAATGAGTGCTACCGGAAACCAAATCAAAGAAAATTTAAAATTTGCAGGAGAAGTAGCGCTAACTGCAGGTGCTGTATGAATTCCTGCTGCAATTGCAATAAAATACAATCCCGTAAAAGATACTTTTGTAAAAAATTTCGACAAAGGTATGAAATTTATTGCCGGTAAAACACAAACGGTTAAAAAGAATAAATCTTTTACAAACAAAGTTGTAAAATTTATTAACAGCATAGCAAAAAAATTCAAAAATGCTTCTCCAAAAGCTGAATTATTGGCACGGCATTAGCGATTGCTGCTCCAATTGTGTTGCATCTGAATAATAAACATAAAATTAATACAGGTAAAAACATTCAATTGCATAATGACAAGGCAGCCGTAGAAGCAAGAACATAACTTTAAATTCAAATAAAAAAGAGCTTATGATTTGAGTCATAAGCTCTTTTTTTGTCTCCCCTAATCACTAATTGTTTTACCAAAAAGAAACCTAATCCCACCAAAACTCTTGCTTAAAGTTTTTCTTATCCCACAAGTTATTTCATTGAGATTTTTAGCAAGTCCATTTGATTCACACATTATAGAAGAAATAATAGGTGCATTTTGATTAAACTGTTCAATCACAGCTGATATTTCATCCGCAGACTTTCTTATTCCGCCCGAAAAGTCTACAAAATTAGAAACAGAGGTTTCAAGATGCTCTTCTTTAATGGAATTATCAAATTTTTGGACAATTTTACTTGATGAATAAGTTGTAGATTGAAGATTAGCCATTGTCTTTTTTATATCATTTTGCGACTCTTGCAAAACTTCTTGAATTATTGCAAAAATACTAAACAACAATCCCGTAGAACCATCCAAATTCTCTAAAATATTGTCAATATTTTTTTCCATTTTTTCATAAGTTTCGTGAGAAATACTTGATGTATAAGAGTTTAAATCAACAGAACTTGTTCCTTTGATAACAGAGCCATTTTTCAAAAATTCAGGACTTGGTTCATCCGGATAAATCAAATCAATATAATCTTTGTGAAACCATCTTGTTTTATGAATTTTCAACTTTGCCTCAGTATTTATAGGCAATTTTGTATTTAGCGGATGAATTGCTATCGTAACAATAGTAGTTTTATAATGATTTGCGGGTTTAATTGAATCAACGTGACCTATTTCAAAGCCTTTATAAAAAACAGCCGCTCGAGTATGAAACGGACGCAAATTTTCAAACTCTACTTTTATTCTCGTATATGTCAGTTCACGTACCAGCCAATAAATAAAAAACATAGAAAGTAACAATAAAAAAGCTAATAGATATTTATTTTTGTATAAAATTTCTCTCATAGAAAAAGATTACTCAATAATAAAAACAGGAGAATTACCTTGGTGGGCAATTCTACCGTTTAATAAAAAAATGCCGCAAATAATTGCGGCAACCCATTGCAGCGACTATCTAAACGGATATGTTACCGTATCATAAACGGCACCTACAGAATTATCGTAAACAGTCTTTGTCCCTGACCAAAGTTTACTAAAGAATGATTTTTTCTTGCAACATTGTGCTCTGTAATGCATGTCATGCGTAACTTGTTCGCAACAAGTTATCTTTGGGCGTTCACAAGGATTACAAGTGATTTTCTTCGGTTGACACGGACAAGCTGCAAAAACAGTTGTTGATGCAAACATAAATGATAATGCACTTAACATTAATAATTTTTTCATACATATCTCCTTTAAAATATTCGTTAGAGCCATGCTCCTTTTTTATCTTGCCATATTTTTCACCAATAGCATTAGCCCTTGCGGTTAAAATCAACTATTGGCAAAAAGCAGTATTTTGATATAATTAACTAAACAATCATTTAATGGTAAAACTATGGATGAAAAAACAAAAATGCTTAACGGATTGTCTTACAATCCCAACAATGATGAATACCTAATTAGGGAGCGCATCAAATGTAAAACTTTATGCCAAGAATACAACAATCTAAAACCCGAGGATAATGAAACTCGTATCAAGCTTTTGAAAGAGTTATTTGGTAAAACGGGAGAAAACTTTCTGATTGAACCGACTTTTTATTGTGATTATGGATACAATATCGAAATTGGAGAAAACTTTTATTCCAATCACAACCTTGTAATTTTAGACCCTGCAAAAGTAATTTTCGGCAAAAATGTTTTTGTTGGTCCAAACTGTGGATTTTATACGGCAATTCACCCTATAACCGCGGAAGAAAGAAATGAAGGAATTGAACTGGCAAAACCCATATCGATTGGAGATAATGTGTGGATTGGTGGAGGAGTGACTGTTCTTCCCGGTGTTTCGATAGGTAATAATTGTGTGATTGGAGCAGGAAGTGTTGTTACAAAAAATATTCCGTCAGGAGTTGTAGCCGTAGGAAATCCCTGTAAAGAAATAAAAAAAATAACAGATTAAAATAAACAATTAAATATAATCCTATTTACCCCTTGATGGATAATATAAATTTTTATTGACCGCCCTAAAATAACATAAAACGACACTATTTTATTGCAGAAACAAAATATTTTATCTGCACAAATCACACAGAGCCGATATGTTAATCAATAAAAAAATATTTACATTTTTCATCATAATTACCCAGATATGTTTTAATGTTTACGCATTTGCTCAAACATCGTCCTCAACTACACTAAAAAATCCGGACTACGTTCAAGAATTTATTGGCAAGGACAAATACGAAAACCTCAACAGAAAAATCTTTAAATTTAATTCAAAACTAAACAAATATGCAATAAGGCCAATCCATATACTTTGGGCATCTATTATCCCACAATATGGAATAGATCGGTTTCAAGGGATTTATCAAAATGCGCTTTATCCAAGAAAGCTTGTCAGCTCTTTAATTCAAAAGGATTTTAAAACAGCGGGAAATGAAACAATTCGTTTTATAACAAACTCAACAATCGGTGTAGGAGGAATGTTTGATCCTGCAAATAAATACCTTAAAATCGAACCGAAAAATACAAATATGGAGCAAGCTCTTTCTAAATACAACGTTAAATCAGGCCCATACCTGGTATGTCCTATATTATCCGCATCCAGCCCAAGAGCACTTATCGGAAAAGCATTAGATACAGCACTTGATCCCACTTCATATTTAGGTATTCCTTTTATGGCATTTGCAAAAATAGGATTAACTATTAACAATACCGGTATTTATCAGCCATTTTCTATTTTTATGGAGTCCGCCTATGCAGACCCTTATGATATAAATAGAAAATTTTACGCTATAGAAAACTACATAAAAAACTCCCCAATAATTACAAAAAATGTTGAAGGAACAATTTTAGAAACAAATGATTCAGAAGATTTTTTTCTCGATTTAAACGAAGAATTCATTGATAAAGATACGGATAATTTTATTTGTTTAAACTGTATTGCAGCAGATGAATCAATTTTTAATGAACTGAGAACTCAATGTTTTGTTGAGTTTAATCCGGATGACTACCAAATTGAAGAAACTCACCCTATAAAAACTTGTAATATCAAAGCAGACATAAATCTTGAAAATTACAATGCACAAGGTCCTGTCGTTGATGCATTGAGAACAATATACTTTGACCTCCCCGGAATTGACAAATCAGTTTGGTCTGAACTTTCAATTTGGAACAGAAGTTTTGCTAAAAGACTCAAAACAGATTCAGTAGAAATTACACCCAACAAAAAAAATTACAAATTCCGATATATTATGCAAAAAAACAAAAATGCCCCATTGGTAATAATTTATCCATCAATCGGAGAAAGCATAATGTCTCATCATTCAATTGTTTTAGCAAAACTATTTTATGAAAAAGGATATTCTGCAATCATTCAACCCAGTCATTTTCAATGGGAATCAATAAAAAGCATGCCTGACAATCACTTTCCGGGGATTCCAACCAAGGATATTTATTTTCTACAAAGCGCTACTAACAATATAATCAAGAAACTTGAAGAAAAGTACAATTGTAACTTTGATAAAAAAACAGTAATTGGCACTTCCTTTGGAGCTATGATGACTTTGTATTTAGGAGACTTGGAACAAAAAAATCCAACTATTTTAGCATCAAAATATATTGCAATTAATCCCCCTATTGAACTTATTTATGCGATGGAGCAATTTGACAAAAATGCAGAAGAATGGATTCAAAATCCGAATGAAATAAAAGAACAAATTGCAGCAACTGCATCAAAAGTACTGGAATTAATGGAAAATAAAAAAAGCAATTTTCAATCATCAAATACACTACCTTTCGACGAAGAGGAAGCCAAGCTTATTACAAGTTTTGTTATGCATCAAAAACTGTCTGATTTAATTCTAACAATTGAATCACTCAGAACAAATAAAACACATGCTGAAATTTACAAAATGATTAATAATATGAATTATAAAGATTACACAGAAAAATATCTTCTGTCCGAAGAATACAAAAATATTGAAGACTTAAATAAAACAACCTCTCTGCAAGCAATTTCCAACTATTTAGAAACAAATGACAACTACCTAATTTACCACTCAATAGATGATTACATAGTTACACAAGAACAACTATCACAACTTAAAAATTATTGCGGAAATAAACTAAAATTACTAAGCAATGGTTCACATTTAGGTTTTCTTTACCGACAAGAATTTATTGATGAATTAAGAAAAAATATAACACTACCAATAAAGGAGGAAACATAATGCAAAACATGGAATGGTACCAATCACTTCAACAACCGCCACTTACCCCGCCGGATAATTGGTTTATGCCTGTGTGGGTAGTGCTTTATGTAATGATTGGAATATCTTTTTTCGTCTTTTTGAAGAGTAATAATGGGACGAACAAAACTCTACCAATAATTCTATTTTTAACACAACTAATTTTAAACCTAAGCTGGAGCCCCGTATTTTTCGGTATGCAAAAAATAGGTCTCGCTCTAATAATTTTAATTTTTATGTGGGCATTTCTTTGCGCTACAATATATACATTTTTCCCACACTCAAAAATTGCAGCACTCCTACTTGTTCCATATCTTTTATGGACGAGTTTTGCACTTTATCTCAACACAGCATTTTTTATACTAAATAGCAACAAAAGTTAACAAATTTATATTTTGAGGCAATTTTTACGCTTTAGTTACATTGAATAAGTATGCTAAATATAAATCAAATAAATCCTAATATTTATTCGTTTTTAAACAGTAATAGAAAAACTAATAATGCTACATATTCTAATTTGGCGCCATTAAAAGCTGATATTGTGAGTTTTGGTGCTCTTAAGAAAAAGGAATTTAATAATTTTGATTTTTATTGTGTTGAAAAATTCAAAGCGCCTATTGAAAAATTTAATTCTAATCAAGACTTGCAAAATTGGGCGTTTGAGAAAATAGAAAATGAATATTTGTCAAAAACTTTTGAAGGGAGAAATTCTGAAATTGAAGTAGGACGTAAACAGATTCTAAATGATTGGATTGTTCATTTATTAGATAAAAAAAATAATTACAATCCTACACAAGCTCTTTTAGTACTTAAAGATATTACAAAAGATTTGAAAAAAAATAATGATCATTTGCCTCCGTATTTAAACCAAGAGATTTTAAGTAAAACTTTTAATGATATTGCTTTAAAACTTCAAAAAAACAAAAAGAAGCCTTTTGATTTTAATAAATTGTATGAGAATAATTTAAAAGTAAAATACTTAGATACAAAAAGCATTGAAGATTTTACAGGATGGGTAAAAATACCATCTTATGAAGAAGATTCTCAAAATTTTTATGATAATGTTAATAAATTAAAATATTTATCAGCTAAGACTTGGTGTACAAGAAATACACATGCGGCAGGTTATTTGAGAAATGGTGCTTTTTACTTGTTTTTAGAAAATTCAGAGCCGAAAGTTGCAGTCAGACTAACAGGGAATCGTGTTGTTGAAGTACAAGGAATTTACAATAATAATCAATTACCTTGGCAACATATTGATGAAATTGAACAATTAATCGTTGAAAAAAAATTAAATGCTCCAATGATAGCAGATGAATTGCTTTATGCCAAAAGGATAAGGTATGCCTTAAAGGAGTTGAAGGAATCATTAAAACCATATATTAAAGAAAATGATGTAAAAGCAATTTTAGAAACAATTGGGACAAAATGTGAAGAGTTGCCTGATGGCTTTTTAAAAGTTTCTAGATATCAGCAACCTTCAACAAATTATACTTTTAAAGATTTAGGAATAAATGAGAATAATTTATTAAAGAGAATCAAAATTATAACAGGTGATGCTTATTTCAATACTCCTAATATTAAATCTCTTGGAGCAATAGAAAGAATTGAGGGGGTAGCAAATTTCAACAATAGTATAATTAAATCGTTAGATAATCTTAAGTATATTGGGTCAGATGCAAACTTTGCTAATTCGGAAATAAAAACACTAAATAAACTAGAATACATTGGGGGCTCTGCAATTTTCACAAAAACGCCATTAGAAACACTTGGAGAATTGCGCTATATAGGCAATAACGCTCATTTCTCAAATTCTAGTATTAAAGATTTAGGAAAATTAGAAGAAATAGGCGGAGATGCAGTTTTTACAGACTCCAAAATTGTTGACACAAAAAACTTAAATAAAATCGGAGAAAATCTTTATTTAAGAAATTCATTGCTTAAATCAACAGGCAATATTCGTTTTGTCGAGGGAAATTTATACGCAAATAATTCAATTCTTGAAGAAATACCTAATTTAGAAAAAATTGAAGGTAGAGGTGATTTTCAAAACACGCCAATTAAAAATCTTGGACCATTAAGATATATTGGCAAAAGTGCAGATTTTAGTAAAACAGCGAACTTGTCTTCTTTACAAAATATTGAAACAATAGGTGATGACCTAATCTTATATGAATCAAAAATCAAAGATTTAGGAAAACTAAAAAAAGCAAAGCTTATTTTTCTAAATAAAGACTTAAAAGAAAATGATTTTGAAGATGTAATATATGAAAAATTAGTTTTGGAATAATTTTTTCACGCTAAAATAATAGAATGAAGAATCAAAAAAATGAATATGCTATAAATATACAAAATGCAACCGTTTTATTAAAAGGAAAAGAGATTTTACACAACATTTCTTGGCAAGTTAAAACCGGTTCCAAATATTTTATTTTAGGCGCAAACGGTTCAGGTAAAACAACTCTTGTTAGAACCATTCTCGGATATATATGGTCTAAATATGGTGCAAATATTGAAATATTGGGACATAAATACGGTCGAGTTAATCTTCACAATGTCAGAAAAGATATCGCATGGATTAGCCCCTTTATCCAAAAAGAAATTGAACCAAATACAACCGGAGTCGATATGGTTTTATCAGGTAAGGCAAGCACTTTAGGGTTTTTTAGACGCGCATCTGAACAAGAATTAAACGAAGTTGAAAAACTCTTAACAGAGCTAAATGGACTACATTTAGCGAACAAAGATATGTCTGAAATGTCATCCGGAGAGCAAATGAAAATTCTTATAGCAAGAGCCTTGATTAGCAAGCCTAAACTTATGATTTTTGATGAACCCAGTGTGTTCTTGGATATTGCAGAAAGAGAATTTTTCTTAAAAATACTTGAAAAAATAGCAAAAAATAAAGATTTAACAGTTATTTTTATTTCTCAAAGAATAGAAGATATTTTGCCCGAATTTGATTACGGAATGATTTTGAAAAATGGCAAAATTATTGTGGAAGGCAAAAGAGAAAATGTTTTAACGGGTAAAAATCTTAAAACAGCATTTAACGTTGATATCGATATCATAAAAACACCAAATAATAGGTTATGGAGCGTGGTAAAAAACTAAAAAAGCGGGCATTCCTTTTCAATACCCGCTTTTTATTTAGTTTTTTTACTTTATTGTCCTTGGAACAAAATATCAACTATTTTTCTGGATACTTCTTTATAAAGCTTATTA
>JAZTXF010000060.1:0-19318 GCA_045636305.1 Candidatus Gastranaerophilaceae bacterium
ACTATCTTGGGATGAAGCAAGACAACTTGGTCATAATTACATAGGAACAGAACACCTTTTACTTGGGCTAATTAGAGAAGGTGAAGGTGTTGCAGCAAGGGTTCTTGAAAATCTTGGCGTTGACTTAAATAAAGTTAGAAGCGCTGTAATAAAAATGCTTGGTGACACAAAACCACAAGCAGCAGCGGCAGGTGCTGGCATGTCATCATCAGGGGCTAAAGCAAAAACACCTAGTCTTGATGAATTTGGAACAGACCTAACGTTAGCAGCTCAAGAACAAAGACTTGACCCAGTTGTTGGTAGAGAAAAAGAGATTGAAAGAGTTATACAAATTCTTGCTAGACGCACAAAAAACAACCCAGTATTACTTGGTGAACCAGGTGTAGGTAAGACTGCAGTTGCTGAAGGTTTAGCTCAAAGAATAGTGAATGGTGAAGTCCCTGATATCCTAGAAAGTAAAAAAATTATACAACTAGACATGGGCTTATTAGTAGCTGGCACAAAATATCGCGGTGAGTTTGAAGAAAGATTAAAAAAAATCATGGATGAAATTCGCCAAGCTGGTAACGTAATTCTTGTAATTGATGAAATGCATACATTAATCGGAGCAGGTGCAGCTGAAGGCGCAATCGATGCTGCAAATATTTTAAAGCCCGCTCTCTCAAGAGGTGAAATTCAAGTAATTGGTGCAACTACCTCCGATGAATACAGAAAATATGTTGAAAAAGATCCAGCTTTAGAAAGACGTTTCCAGCCTATTCTAATAGACGAACCATCTAATGATGAATCTGTTGAAATTTTAAGAGGACTTAAGGCTAAATATGAAGAACACCACAGACTCAATATTTCTGATGCAGCAATAATTGCGGCTGTTGAATTAAGCTCAAAATACATAACAGACAGATTCTTACCGGATAAAGCCATTGATATTATTGATGAAGCTGCATCCAAGGTTAGACTTCATGTTTCAACTCTTCCTCCTGAAGGAAAAGAGCTTGAAAAAGAACTTAAAGCTATTGTAAAAGAAAAAGAAGATGCTATTAGAAATCAAGAATTTGAACACGCATCTGATTTGAGAGATAAAGAGGCGGATTTAAAAGAGAAAATTCGCGAAATGATTAACGAATATAGAGAAGAACATGATGCAAACAAACCGACAGTAACTCCTGAACATGTTGCTGAAGTTGTAAGCACAATGACAGGCATACCTACTACAAAAATTACAGAAGGCGAGTCTGAAAGGCTTATGAAACTAGAAGAAACTCTTCACGCTCGTGTAATAGGACAAGACCAAGCGGTTGTTTCTATATCAAAAGCTATTAGAAGAGCCCGTGTTGGTTTAAAATCACCAAATAGACCTATTGGTAGTTTTATTTTCTCCGGTCCAACAGGTGTTGGTAAAACAGAACTTGCAAAAGCATTAGCTGAAGCTGTTTTTGGTTCTGAAGACAACATGGTTAGAGTCGATATGTCAGAATTTATGGAAAAACATTCTACAGCAAAACTTATTGGATCTCCTCCGGGATATGTTGGCTACGATGATGGTGGACATATGTCTGAAATAATACGTAAAAAGCCATACAGCGTTGTTCTTTTTGATGAAATTGAAAAAGCACACCCTGATGTATTTAACATTATGCTTCAAATCCTTGATGACGGAAGATTAACAGATGCAAAAGGGCGCCACATAAACTTCAAAAATACGATTATTATTATGACATCAAACGTCGGTGCCAGCATGATTACAAGTACTGCAAAACTCGGCTTTTCGGTTTCAAATGATGAAACAAAAGACAAATATGAGCGACTAAAAGATACCGTTATGGAAGAAATGAAAAAGTCATTTAAACCAGAATTCCTAAACCGTATTGATGACATTATTGTATTTGCACACCTAAGCAAATCAGAAATTCGTGAAATTGTAGAGCTTCTGCTTAAAGACTTGTTTAAACGTCTTAAAGAACAAGAACTCAATGTCGAAGTTTCTGATGATGTTAAAGATGCACTTGCTGATGAGGGCTATAATGAAGCATATGGTGCAAGACCACTTCGCAGGGTAATACAGAAAAAAATTGAAGATGTTCTTGCAGAAGAAATTCTTTCTGGAAAATATAAAGCTGGAGATACAATCTATCTAAACCTTAACGAAGATAAAAAAATATGTTTTGGAAACGAATGCAGAACAAACTAAGTTTACTTCTATTTCAAAAAAAAGCCTATTGCGGTTGCATAGGCTTTTTTTTGAAGTTATATATTAAGTTTTGTAAAAACAGTATCCAAATTTAAGCAATTTTATACAATATTTTGTGTTTTTTAAATAGTATGGTTAGGCACTAGACAATTTATACTAAGGAGTAGGTTAATGACTATCGGTCACAACGGTTTAGGAATAGATCCAAGAATGAACAATATTTTATCAAGCGCATATGACTTGGACGCACCCGGCTATGTATGCTTTCCTCCAAACACAATTAATTATTACGGCGGGGGCAATCTTGGAACAAACGCCCCACTTAGAACACCAGCGTTAACATCAGATCCCGATGCATACATAACTCAAAAACGCCCTAATAAAAATGTATTACCTGCAATTTTAGGATTTGGTGCCTTAGCTGCAGCATTACTTTTGCTGTTGAAAAAAGGTAAAGTTGGAGGCAAAGGCCAAAAAAGTGTAATGAAAAGAATTAGAAACTTCTTTGGAAATATATTCCACAAAGGAAAAGCAAAAAGCGCAAGTGGCTCAGGTAAAACAAGAAGCGTAAAAGGAGCTGGCAAAGGTAGAGTCAATGTTAAAAATAACGGAGCAAACAGACCTCAAAAAACTCAAGTCCCTCAAAACACAAATGTTCAAAAACTACAAACTACTCAACTAACACCAGCTGCAGTCCCCCCTGTTAAACCAATAACTGGTGAAATTGTTGAAACACAAGCTAAACAAATCACAAGAGTACCTAGTTTTAAAAAACAAACTGAAGAAATAATTACTATTGACCCAAGTCAAATAAGAACAATTCCAAAATCAATTGCCAATTTATTACACACACCAAAAACTGTATTGGAACTCACTGGTCCAGAAAAAATAGCGCAAAAAGCTATCAAAGGATTACCAGCAAGCAAGACTCCTTTGGCACTTCCTGCGCCCAGATCTACAAAAATCAATATTTTACCATCATCAGGTAAAACTATAATTACACCACCAGCTAAAGTAAATAAGCTAAAAACACCTAAAGTAAGAATTAAAAAAGGAACAAATCCATATCAAACAAACTTTGACTTTATTGATGACATACCAGTCGAAAAGCAGCCTAGAATAAAAAGAAACACATCTGCAAAAAAGCTTAAAAACACTAAAAGTCCTGCCTTAGAACAATTAGAATTCAACTTTGAACAACAAACTGCAGCAACAAAAGTAGCTACAACTGCAAACAAAAAAGCAACTAAAACTGCTAGCAAAAATGCAGATAAAGTATCTAATAAAACAACAGCAAAAAAAACCGAAAAATCTATCTTAGAACAAAGTGTATTTAACTTTGAACAACAACCTGTAGCAACAAAAGTAGCTACAACGGCAAACAAAAAAGCAACTAAAACTGCTAGCAAAAATGCAAATAAAATAGCTAAACAAACAACAAAGAAAACAACTACAAAACAGAAAACTGGACAAAAAAAAGAAATTATACATACTGTCTCAGGAAAGCAACAAGCTATAGCTGGAGTTAAAAATTCACAAAATGTTACCATTGTTCAGGTATTAGTTGACACTCACAAAAAAATTGAAGGAAAAATTTCTAATGCAATCAAAACAGCAACTGGAAGAAAAGCTAAATCTAAAAAAATAAAAAACCCACTATTAAGAAAACTTGTTAATGGTTTATTAAAAGGTGAAAAGGAGTCACTAGAATACGCTAAAGAAAATAAAATATTAGTACCTTTTACAAAAAGAATTACAAAAACCGGCTTAGCAAAAAGACTAAAAAAATCTATAAGAGCAGTACTCAAACAATATAATGATAACTCAACAGCTATAAGTTCAGATTTAAAATACTTTTTAAAAGACAATCAAAAATTCCAAAAAATATAACCATAAATTGTAAACCGAAACTTAGCGAGCATATGCTCGCTTTTTTTTATAATTACATTTAAAAACTACCCAATTGGGTAATAGCTCTTACCCATGTGGGTATAGTAAAATATCTAACAAATACAACTAATTAAACAGATATACTTATGCAAAATTTTTCTAACGTTCTATCAAATTTCAGAAATAGCGAAAAAACTTTTGAGATAATTAACTCAAAAGCAATTAAAATTCTCACTGGCACAGAGAACAAAAAGGATAAAACAGAAGTTTTCATAATTTTACCATACTTAAACCAAGGAAAAATTAAACTCAAATTAGACAAATGTATAAAGTCATTAGAAAATCAAGCCATAAACAACTATTCTCTTACATTTATAAATTTAGAGGAAAGCTATCTCTCAAAAATTAACGCAAGACTCCTTTCAAAAGAATTTAATGCTAATTGTATATTTTTCTCCGAATTCACCTTAAATGAAAAATTACATATAACTAAAACCTTAACGGAAGACGATAATTTTCAGGTGATATGTTTTTCATCAAAAAAAATAAAAACACATCAAAACACTTACTAAAAAATAGTAAACATATAAAAAACATCTAAAGCAAAAGTTGTTAATGCTTAAAATGGCGAATTCCTGTTGTTATCATTGATATCGAATATTTATCGGCCATAGAAATAACATCATTATCTTTAATACTTCCACCCGGCTGAATTATTGCTTTTATTCGCCCCTGAGCCGCAGATTGAATATTATCTACTGCCGGAAAAAACCCATCAGAGGCTAAAACTGCGTCTTTTGAACCATCACAAGCACGGTTTAATGCAATTTCTAAAGCATCAATTCGTGAAGTTTGCCCCCCGCAAATACCCAAAGTTTTAAAATCTTTGGCTATAACAATTGCATTAGATTTCACATGTTTAGCCACCTTCCAAGCAAAAACCATATCCTCAATTTCTTCAGGTGTTGGCTTTATTTTTGTCACAACTTTAAAATTATCAGACTCTATTTGTTTTACATCCGGCTCTTGAGACAAGATACCAAAAGGTGTAACTTTTAGTTCTCTTCCCAAATATTGTGAATAATCTTTTAATGGGGTATTAACTTTTAAAACACGTAAATTTTTCTTAGTTTCAAAACACTTCAAAGCTTCGTCAGTATACCCCGGAGCTATTATCAACTCTAAAAACAGAGAAGTTAACTGTTTAGCTAATACTCCATCAACAACAGATGTAAAAGAAACCACACCACCAAATGCCGAAACCGGATCACAATCCAATGCCTTTTGATAAGCATCAACCAAACTCTTACCCAACGCTACACCACAAGGATTGTTATGCTTGATAATTGCACACGCATTTACATCATAGAATTCTGAGGCAATCCCCAACGCAGCCGTTGCATCTAATATATTGTTATAAGAAAGAGCTTTCCCTTGCAATTGCTCATAATCAAGCACCTTCTCTGCTGAATACAAAGTAGACTTTTGATGAGGATTTTCTCCATATCTTAATTCCAAATCTGATTTATTGACATTAACAACTAGAGAATTATTTTCAATATCATAAATTTGAGCAAATGTTTTTGCAATACAAGTGTCATAACTTGCCGTATTGGCAATCGCAGCCTGAGCGAATTTTTTAGAAAGTTCATCACTAAAATGCCCGCCCAAAAGTTTCATATCAGCCAAGACCTGTTCATACTGTTTAACAGAACTTACAGCTAATATATTCTTGTTGTTTTTAGCTGCTGCCCGTAATAAAGCACATCCTCCAATATCTATATTCTTAATTAAAGTTGCTTCATCAAGAGTTTTTAACGCAATTTCTTCAAAAGGGTACAAATTCACAACCACCATAGAAAACGGCGCTATACCGGCTGAAACAATTTCATTCAGTTCTTCGGAGAGAGTTATATCCGCAAGAATACCTGCGAACACATTAGGGTGGAGTGTTTTCACCTTTCCGTCCAACAATTCCGGTATATTTGTAATTGAACTCACTTCGTCGACTTTTATTCCCGCGCATTTTAAGCACTCAGCTGTTGCGCCTGTTGACACAATTTCATAACCATATTCATATTGAATTTTTTTTGCAAATTCTACTATATTTGTCTTGTCGTAAACACTTATTAATGCACGCTTTTTCATAAAACTCCTTAATGTACTCAGATCTAAAATTATTCTAACATAAATCATAAAAGAAACATAGAAGAGAACATTTATGCTATAATTCAATAATGAATGAATTAGATATTTTAACCACAATAAACAAAAAACTCTATGACAATCATCTCCTAGGCGATGATTGTGCAGAAATCAAAATTCCGCAAAATGCAAAATCTTTATTTATTACGCACGATACACTTGTCGAAGATGTCCATTTTACAACAAAAACAATAACACCGTATGAACTTGCACAAAAAGCTATTGCAGTTAATATTTCTGACTTATGTGCAGGAATGGCAGAACCAAAATTCATAACAATTTCTCTGTCCCTGCCACAGAATATTTCTAAAAACTTTATTGAAGAATTTTACGACGGAGTTAACGACTTTTGCGGAAAATATAAATGCACGGTAGCAGGCGGAGACTTAACAAGAGCCGATAAAATAGTAATATCTATATGTGCAATAGGCCAACAAGAAAAACAGATTAATATTTCAAGAGGAAACGCCAATATAGGAGATATAGTTTTAATATGCGGAAACTCAGGCTCCAGTGCTATAGGATTATTGGAACTAACAACAAATCCACAAACAAAATCACCTTTCACAGAAGCACATATTGCGCCCATACCACAAACAAAAGCAGTAAAAGAACTAACCAAACAAAATCCACAAAAAATTGCCTGTATGGACACATCAGATGGACTGGCAGATGCTCTTTACAAAATAGCAACAGCCTCTGGAACAAATATTAATGTAAACGCTAATCATATTCCGACACAAGAAAAATTTTATGAAAAATGCAATGAATTAAACATAAATCCAATAGAAACAATACTTTTTGGCGCAGAAGATTTTTCACTTGTAATTGTAGTCGATAAAAGTATAGCCTCAAATTTACCTGAAAATATTTTTACGAAAATTGGAAAAGTCTCGGAAAAAGTTTCAAAACCAAATGTAAAAATATTATTTGATAATGAAGAAATTATTATAGATGAACAAATCATAAAAGAAAAAACATTTAACCATTTTAAAAACACAACCGGAGAAAATAATGAAATATAACAAAAATGCACCGGCACTAATAATTACAGCAGGCGGTTCTTCCAGCAGATTCGGGAGAAATAAATTGCTGGAAAGAATTAATGGAAAAGAGATTATTTTATACACACTTGACGCATTTAAAAATATTGAACTAAGTGAAATCATCATAACAACATCTGAGGAATTAAAATACATACTTCAACCCATCATAAAAAATGATAAAATAAAACTGGTTATGGGCGGAAAAACTCGCCAAGAAAGTGTTTTTAACGGTCTTATAGAACTTGCAGCAGATACAAAAACCGTAATAATTCATGATGGTGCTCGCCCTCTCGTAACGCAACAAACCATTGATAACTGTATCAAAGCTGTCGAATCAAAAAAAGCCGTAACTGCTGCGGTAAAAACAATAGATACAATTAAAATTGTTAACAAAAACGGATTAATTGAATATACACCAAACAGAGAAAAACTTTGGAATGTTCAAACACCACAAGTGTTTGATTATAATCTCATTTTAAATGCTCATAAAAAACTAAAAGGAGAAAACTTCTCAGATGATGCCTGTCTGCTTGAAAAATTAGGACATAATGTCTATATTGAAGAAAGTGAATATATAAATATTAAAATAACAACATTATCTGATCTGGAAATAGTAAAAAATATAATAAATACAAATTATGGTGAATAAAATGAACTCATGTAATAATCAAAAGGATAATTCAAAAGTAGCGTGGACCTTATCTTTAGGACATTTTAGTATTGACTCATACTCAGCATTTATAAACCCAATAATGCCGTTTATTGCCGCGAAACTGGGAATAGCCTTAACATTAGCAACTACACTAATCAGCATATCCCATCTTTGTTCATCAATCATACAGCCATTATTTGGTTATAGTGCGGATATTCTTAAAAAAAGATTTTTTATAGTCTGGGGTCTTGTTATAGCGGCTATATTTTTATCTTGTACAGGAATATCAAACTCTTATTGGGTATTAGGATTATGCCTAGCACTCGGAAGTATGGGCGTCGCTTTTTATCATCCGCAAGCAACAAGCTACGTTAAACAATTTTCAGACGAAAATTCAACAAAACACATGAGCATATTTTTAGCTGGAGGCACTGCCGGTTTTTCTGCCGGTCCTCTAATTTCATCATTTATAGCTGAACATTTGGGGTTGGAAAAAATGCCCATTCTTGCTATTTATGGAATAATTGTAGGTCTTTTAATGCTAAAATTTATACCAAAAACATCTGAAGAAGACAGTTTAGAAAAGTTTAAACAAAAAGTTTTAAAGGCTGATTTTTTATTATCTTTTTGGAATGCTATAAAAGAAAGTTTTAAAGTAAAAGATTTACAAATTTTATTTGCAATTTCTGTCGCAAAATGTCTTACAGTCAGTTCATATTGCGTGTTTTTACCATTTTTATGGCAAAAAATCGGATATTCAGTTTCAAAAATCGGTTTTCTAATATTTTTATTTGTTTCAGCAGGGGCAATAGCTACTATTGTCAGTTCATACTTTGAAAAAAGAATAGGTGCAAAAAAGGTTTATTATCTTTCAATGATAACAATCTTGCCACTTGCTATTATTTTCTTACTAACATATGGGACTAATCCCCTTGTATCACAAATTGCAGTAATACTTGCAGGATTTTTTGCCCTCCTGGCAATACCTATCAATATGGTTATGGCACAAAATGCGGTTCCACAATATAAAGGATTAGTTTCGGGCTTTATAGGCGGACTTTCTTGGGGGATTGTCGGAATATTTTTACCGCTTACAGGCTTTATTGCAGAAAAAATCGGCATACCAACTTTATTAACCCTTATCTCAACAGTCCCTCTTATTTGCGCATTTTTTGTAAAAGAATTAAAAACCAATACCAATGCATAATACTTGCATTCGAATTTTCTTCGTGATAGGATAATGCACACGAAGTACACAAGTTTCTAAGGTGGTGAAAACACAATGGCAGAAGTTAGAGTTGGCGAAAACGAAAACATCGAAAGCGCTTTAAGAAGATTTAAGAAAAAAATCCAAAAAGCCGGTATTCTTTCAGAAATCAAACGTCGTGAACGCTATGAAAAACCAAGCGTTAAGAGAAAACGCAAATCAGAAGCAGCTCGCAAAAGACGTGTTTAATAAATAAAAAAATGACGATTAAAGCGTCATTTTTTTTGTAGTTTTTGCCGTTTTTTTAAATAAATGATATAATCCCTACGAAAAGGAGAATGTCATGAATAAAAAATATAAATTTATTACAATAGGCAGCGCCACAATGGATATTTTTGTAGAAACGCCGGAAGCTCGAATTGTCTCTGTTTCAGCACAAGAATTCAAAAATGAATTTATGTCATTTCCTTATGGTTCCAAACTTGATATAGAAAATTTTTCTTTTGAAATTGGCGGTGGTGCTGTTAACACAGCTATGAATTTTGCCAATCTTGGCTATGAAACAGCAATCATTGTTAAAACCGGACATGATCCAATGTCAGAAGCAATTTTAGAAAAAATAAAAAAATATAACGTAGAAACAAAGTATATAATTCAATCAAAAAACGAAAAATCAGGTCTCTCTGTTATTTTAACAAGCTTCCAAGGTGACAGAACAGTACTTGCTCATAGAGGAACCAATGCAACACTCAAAACAGAAGAAATTGACTTTGATGCCATTAAAAAAGCAGAATGGCTCTATCTTGCTCCACTTAACGGCAATAGTACAAAAACTCTTGATGATATTGCAATGTTTGCAGAAACAAATAACGTTAATTTATCAATAAACCTTGGAACATCAAGCATAAAAACCTATAAAAACAATTTACCTAAGATTTTAAAAACAGCAGAAATTCTTGTTATGAATAGAGAAGAAGCACAAATGTTAACAGAATTAAACATTAGACCAAACTCATCAAAAGAAAACTTCTCGCAATATGAAATACACCCCGATATAATAACAATTTTAAACAAATTAAAAGGAATCACCGGCGGTATTGTAGTTATTACTGACGGAAAACATGGTGTTTACGCATATGACGGAAATAATTATTATCAGTGCGGAGAATTTCCGGCAAAAGTTGTTTCGACACTGGGTGCAGGTGATGCATTTGCCTCTACATTTACTGCTGTTTTTGATAAATATAAGGATATCAAAAAAGCTCTTGCATACGCTTCGGTAAATGCAGCATCCATAGTTGAGCATTTTAGCGCCCAAAAAGGTTTTTTAACTTTTTTCGAAATAGAAAACAAACTAAAAACAAATCCTGATTTTAAAATAAAGGTACTATAAAATGTTAACCAAATTTCATTTTAATAATTTAATATCAGTTTTTATAGGTGGCGGGCTGGGCTGTACGTTAAGATATTTAATAAGCTTGTCATTCTATAAATTCAATACAACGCTTTTCCCGACTTATACATTATTTGCTAATATTTTAGGATGTTTCATCATCGGACTGTTTTTTACACTCTTTGACGCAAAATGTGAAACACTCACAACGCAAAAATTATTCTTAACAGTAGGATTTTGCGGAGGTTTAACAACTTTTTCTACATTTTCATTAGAAACAATAAATCTGTTTAATTCACAACATCATTGTTTGGCTATAGTTTATACAGTAATCAGCATAATTTTGTGTATTTTATTCACCATTTTAGGGCTGATACTTGGAGGTTATCTTGGAAAATCAATCTAAAAAAAAGATAATTTTTATTGGAATGCCGGATTCCGCATTTACGACATTATATCATCTTAACCAAGCCAAAACAAACATTATAGCTGTCGTTCCGCCACCGGAAAACCATCCTGCATATTATGCTTTCTCTCAATATGCGAAAAATTTAGGCTATCAAATCATTGCAGCAAAAAGCTCTATAAATGAACCTCAATTTATTGAAAAAATTAAAAACCTCAACGCCGATTTAGCCGTTGTAACGAGTTATTCTGAAAAATTCTCAAAAGAATTTCTCGAAACAACAAAGGATGGTTTTCTAAATGCCCATCCCTCACTTTTACCTGAATATAGGGGAGCAAATCCTTATTCACATGTAATTATTAACGGTGAAACAGAAACAGGAATTACACTTCATAAAATGGATGAAAATTTTGATACCGGTGAAATTTATCTTCAAAAGGTAGTACCTATAGCTCAAAACGATACAATGGGGACTCTTTTTAACAGGCTTAACATTCTTACCGGAGAAATGCTTGTCGAATTTTTGAATTACTACGAAAAACAAGGGCTGCCCCAAGGTAAAGTGCAAACTGAATTTAACAAAAACCCCAAACATAAAGCACCTAAAATTCCGCCAGATAGTGGCAAAACCGTTATAAAATGGAATAAATCTGCACAAGAAATAGAACGATTTATTAGAGGATTGAATCCATTTCTGCCCGCAGGTACTAGATTCAAAGGCTACTATGTCAAAATTTTTACGGCAGAAGCAATAAATATCAAATCTAAATATCAATCCGGAACAATATGTTCTTTAGGAAACACTATTGATGTTGCAACAGGAAACGGTGTAATAAAAATTCGCTCACTTCAATTTGGAAATCATTTTATTGGAGATGCTAAAGATTTATTAGAACGAGTAAAAATTCAAATCGGGGACAAATTTGAATTAATGAATTAATTAGCACGAGGATGCGCCATATTATAAACTTCCTTCATTCGCTCGGTTGTCACATGTGTATAGATTTGCGTATTAGAAATACTTGCATGTCCCAAAAGCTCTTGTACAACCCTTAAATCAGCGCCTTTTTCGAGCAATTTAGTAGCAAAGCTGTGTCTGAAAACGTGCGGAGTAACATTTTTAGGTAAAGAAATTTTTTCAGTTACATCTTTAATTGCTAATCTAACAGACTGGGGCTGCAATCTAAACCCTGTATTATTGACAAAAACCGGTTCCTCTACTGTTGGATTCGACAAGTCCCTATCTTTTGAAATCAAAGGACGAACTGTTTTTATATATGTCTGCAAAATATCCTTTGCGCGGCTAGATACCAATACTATTCTCTCTTTTGCTCCTTTGCCAAAAACTTTTATCTCATCATTCTCTAAATTCAAATGCTCAAAATTCAAATTTGACAACTCTGAAATCCGCATTCCTGTGGCATACAACAACTCCAGTATGGTCTTGTTTCTAAAACCTGCCGGAGTTGAAATATCAATAGAATTAAATATCTGTTCAATTTCTGTTTCAGTTAAAAACTTTGGTAAACTCCTACTTCTTTTAGGAATTCGCAATGCTGAAGCAGGATTAATTTCCACAGCTCTTTCTCTGTACAAATATTTGTAAAAAGAACGAATAGCCGAAATTTTTCTAGCCAAAGTTGTCCTTGTGTAATTAAATTTTTGAATAAATAACACATATTCTCTAATCTTTGCATAAGTAACTTTTTCTAAGGGAAATGCATCCAGCCAAATTAAAAAACTTGTAATATCTCCATCATACGCACAAACTGTATGCTCTGAAAAATTTCTTTCAATCTCAAGGTATGTAAGAAAATCCCTTAATCGTTGTTTAGAAACATCATTCATATTACAAACTCTCGTAATATGCTTTTAATAAAGCACAATCTTCTTCTATATTAGGACTTTCACAAACAACAGCACCTCTAACATTAAAATCTTTAAATGCTTTCAACAAGTCTTTATAGTTCATATCACTTTCTTCTAATATTAAGTGATGTTTCTCGCCTTTTTCACCATAAGCAATTCCTGCAATATGTGCGTGAAAATTTTCTAAAGCGTAAGAACCAATTTCGTTACCTATCGTATCAAAGATTTTGGCAAATTCATCATAAGTATTATAAATCCCATTATGTCGAGCGTGCAAGTGAGAAAAATCAACACAAGGTAGCACTTTATCAAACTGTTTTGACAATCTAACTATTTCATTCAAATCACCCCATTGAGTAGCTTTTCCTGTAGTTTCTGGTCTAACCCATATATCAATACCCTCTTCTGCTAAATCTTGCATAATTTGAGCCATTGATTTTTCTACTTGATTATAAACAGTTTCAGCGTCACGTTTCATATAAAAAGCTGCATGAAAAGTTACAGAATAGCCACCAACAGAAAAAGCCGCTCTAGCAGTATCTTTTATCCTTATTTTGCTAGCTTCAATTTTTTCTTCTTCATCTGAATTTAAATTTATATAATAAGGACCATGTGCAGTAACTAAAAAACCATCATTGACTGCCTTTTTCACAATATTAGCATTCTTATCTGAGAATCTAACGCCATGAACAAACTCCATTTCAAGCCCATCCAAATTTTGAGACTTCAAAACCTCAAACGCACTCTCATATCCTCTTTTGGGTTCCGTTATCAACGGCATGCCAGCTGTTATAAAATGTAATTTTTCCATAGCGTGATTATATCATTTCTAAAAAGCTATGTCGATATCTTAAAATAATAAAATAAAGCTTTTACATTATTTAATAAAAGGGTTCTCGGTTTTTTATTCGTGCTAACATGATATAAATTCCTTGCTGAATTCAAATATGATTGACATTAATCAAAGAATGGGGAAAGGGAGTACAGAATTGAAAAAACTTAGTGTTATTACAATATGTTATAATGAACCAAACGTAGAAAAAACTTGTGAAAGTATAGTAAACCAGACTTGGCAGGATTTTGAATGGATAGTAATAGATGGTGGTTCTAACAAGGAAACACTAGATGTTTTTGAAAAATACAAACATAGAATTGACAAATTTGTTTCTGAACCAGACACAGGAATTTATAATGCCTGTAATAAGGGCATAAGACTAGCCGAAGGGGACTGGGTAAACCTTATAAACGCAGGTGACAACTACCATTCTTATGATGCACTAGAAAAAGTTTTTAGTTTAAACTTAAACGCGGACATACTATATGGAAAACAATGTCAAATATACAAAAATTGTTTAAAAAAATCTCGCATATCAAAATTGCCGGCAAATGTAGATGACAAATTTTTATTAACAGGAAATATTGCAACACCCGCAACTTTTATAAAAAGAAAGTTATTTGAAGAGTTCGGTTTTTTCAATGAAAATTGGAAAATAATATCAGATTATGAAAAATGGATTATTTTTGCTAAAAATGGGAAAATTTTTAAACCTTTAGATATTATTATAGCGGACTTTGATATGAGCGGCATATCTTCTAGCAAAAAAACAAAAAAACTGCACGACAAAGAACGTAACGAAGTTATACAAAAATATTTCACACCTGAAGAAATAAAAAATGCAAAAAAAGAAAAAAATTATAAAAAACTCTCATTTATAGAAAATATTTTTTCAATTACTAATACTAAAGACAATAGAAGCAAAGTAATAACAATTTTAGGAATTCATATAAAAAAAAGGAGAAAAAATTATGCATAAAAAAATCAGAGAACTGGTTTTTAAATGTGCTAATGCGTCAAAAGCTTCTCACGTAGGCTCTGCGCTAAGCATAGTTGAAATTTTAGAAGCTTTATATTTCAATGTAGCAAATATTAATAGTGAAAATTACAATGATGAAGGTAGAGACAGAATCATTCTTTCAAAAGGTCACGGTAGTTTAGCATTATATGCAACATTAGCACTCAAAGGGATTAT
The DNA here is from genome assembly GCA_045636305.1 of Candidatus Gastranaerophilaceae bacterium. Classification (GTDB taxonomy): domain Bacteria; phylum Cyanobacteriota; class Vampirovibrionia; order Gastranaerophilales; family Gastranaerophilaceae; genus RGIG2134. Next base: position 14,890 of record JAZTXF010000060.1, read on the forward strand.
TTCTATGAGTGATTTAGACAAATACTTAGTCGATGGTGGTGTTTTACCTTGCCATATAGACATGAATTCAGCAAATGGTCTTGAAGCTTCTACTGGTTCTTTGGGACATGGCTTAGGAATAGCCCAAGGTTTTGCTATGGCAAATAGACTTAAAAAAATAAATTCAAGAATTTTTGTAATAGTAGGAGATGGAGAGCTTCAAGAAGGCTCAATTATGGAAGCTCTAAACTCTATAGGATCTTTAAATTTAAACGAAATAACAGTTATCCTAGATAATAACAAATTCCAGGCTTCAGCAGGAACTGATGAAGTTGTTAATATTAAAAACTACAACAAAATCTTTGATGCATTTGGTTTTGAAACAATCGAAGTAGATGGACATGATGTCGAAGAACTAACAAAAGCTCTTAACACAAAATCAGAAAAACCACTTGGAATTATTGCAAATACACTAAAAGGTAAAGGAGGTTCTTTCTTTGAAAACACATTAGCTTCTCATTATATAAAAATTGATGATGAAAAGTTAGAAATAGCATTAAGTGAGAATAAGGGGTAATTGTTATGAGAATGATTTTTGCTGAAACACTAAGAGAACTTGCAAGAGAAGATGAGAGAATTTGCCTCATAACTCCTGATATGGGATATGGCATATTAGATAAATTTCAAGCTGAATTTCCAGACAGATACTTCAACTTGGGAATAACCGAACAAAACTGCATGTCAGTCGCTGCAGGTATGGCACTCGCAGGACTAAAACCATACGTATATTCAATTATTCCTTTTGTTGTACACAGATGCTTAGAGCAGATCAGAGTTGATGTTTCTTATATGAATACTGACGTAAAAGTTATAGGAGTGGGTTCTGGGTTTGAATACGGAGCTGCTGGTGCAACCCATCACGGCACAGAAGATTTATCTATGATTAGACCTCTTCCTAATATGGAAGTGTATGCACCTGGTGACAATTACGAAATGGTTGAAATTGCCAAACTTACTGCCAAAACAAACAAACCTACTTATATAAGAATTGGACGTCACAATCACGCAAACATGAATTCATCGAAAATAGAATTAGGTAAAGCCTCAATTATTGAAGAGGGCAAAGATATAGCATTTATTGCAACCGGTAATATTTTACCAATAGCATATGATTATGCACAAGAACTTAAAAAAGAAGGACTAAATCCAACAGTGATAAGCATGCATTCTATCAAACCCATTGATAAAGATTGCATACTGGATTTAATAAACAATGGATTTAAAATTTACACATTTGAAGAACACACAATTATTGGTGGGCTAGGTTCTGCCGTAGCTGAAATCATTGCTGAAAGCGGAAAATCTGTTGAATTTAAGCGTATAGGTATAAATGATGAATATTCGCATGTTGTAGGTTCAGCTCAATATATTAGAGAACAATTTGGATTAGATTTAAAAGGAGTTATGACTCAATGTTGTTAATGGATTTTTTAAAAGAAGAATATAGCGCAATCAATTTGAAAGATAAAGATAAACTTAGAAATAAAACTGTACTAATTACAGGTGGCAATGGACTTATCGGTTCAAATATAATAAGCTATTTCCAGTTTTTAAACAAAACTGAAAACCTCAATATTAAAATGCTTGTACATTCTTTTTCGAAACCTGTTGAATGGCTTCCAAAAGAAGATAATATTGAATATTTTAATTCAGACCTAAACGAAGGTTTTCCTAACTGGAAATTTGATTATTTAATCAATACGGCAACATATGGACAACCAAAGAAATTTTTACAAAACAAATTACAAACAATAAAATTAAATACAGAAACATATACTAAACTCTTAGAACTTGCAAAAGAAAACAATGCAACTGTTTTGCATATGTCTTCTTCAGAAGCATATGGACAAGTGCCTGCAGATAGAGACTCTGTAGATGAAAATTACAATGGAGATATTAATACATTTGCACCAAGAGCAATATATGGTGAATCAAAACGCTTATCTGAAACAATTTCTAAAGTATTTATAGATGATGGATTAGATATTAAAATAATAAGATTAGCAATCGGATATGGTGCAGGTGTAAAATACGATGATGCCAGATTTATTAATGAATTTATCAAAAAAGCCGTTAATAATGGCGAACTTGCAATGATGGACGAAGGTAAAGTTCTTAGACAACTAAGCTTTATATCCGATACAATAGAAATGATTTTAAATATTATGCTATCTGGGCAAGATGTAATATATAATGTTGGTGGTATAGATTTAAAATCTATTAGAGAAATAGCTGAAGCTATTGCAAAAAATGAAGGCGTTGAAGTAAAATTACCTGAAGTATCAAGTTCAGTCGGCGGAACACCAAAAAGCTTAATTCTAGACATAACAAAATATATTAATGAATTTGGCTGCCCTGACTTTATACCTTATGAAAAAGGTTTAGCTAAAACAGCACAGTGGTTAAAAGTTCTACAAAAAGAAAACATGAAAGTGTGCAAATAAATGTTAACTATGATAAAGCCTAACGTTAATACATTAAAAAAAATGATATTTGAAGCTGCCTACAAATCTAAAGAATCTCACGTTGGTTCAGCTTTAAGCATCATTGAAATAATGTATACTTTGTATTTCAAAGTAGCAAATATTTCAAAAGAAAATATAAATAAACCAACTAGAGATAAAATTATTCTAAGTAAAGGACACGCAGCACTTGCTCAGTACGCAGCGCTTACAATGAAAGGCATTATAAACGAAAAAGATTTTCAAACATATGCACTTAACAATGGCGCTGTTCCGGCCTATGTGTGCAAGTCTATTAACGGAATTGAAGTTTCGACAGGCATGTCTTTAGGACATGGTTTAGGGTTAGCACAAGGCTTTGCTTTAGCAAATAGATTGGATGGTATCAATTCTAGAATATTTGTTATTGTTGGTGATGGAGAATTGCAAGAAGGTTCAATTTATGAAGCGCTAAATTCAATTAGCCATATGAATTTAACTGAAATAACAATAATAATAGATAAAAATGAAATTCAAGCATCAGCAAAAACTAGAGATATAGTTGATAATTCTAATCTAGGAGAAAGACTTTCATCTATGGGATTTTATGTTGTAGAAAGCAATGGTCACAACATAGATGATTTAGAAAATGCTCTAAAAATCAAATCCAATAGACCTTTAATTGTAATAGCAAATACTATTAAAGGGAATGGCTGCCATAGCTATGAAAATAGTGTTCATTCGCACTACATTAAAATGGATGAATACATATATAATAGGGCAATATCAGCAGTGGAGGGCAATTAAAGAATGAGAAAGGTTTTTGCTAATACTTTAATTGAACTTGCAGAAAAAGACCCTAAAATCTGTTTTTTGACGCCTGATATGGGATACAACTTTATAAATGATTTTCAAATAAAATTTCCCGAAAGGTATTTTAATTTAGGAATAGCTGAACAAAATGTAATTTCTGTTGCCGCAGGAATGGCAATGTCTGGTTACAAACCGTACGTATATAGTGTTATTCCATTTATTGTACACAGATGCTTAGAGCAAATCAGAGTAAATGTATCATATGCCAATCTTAATGTAAAAGTTATAGGAATAGGCGCTGGATTTGAATATGGAACAGCAGGTACAACCCACCATGGAACAGAAGACATTACAATTATGCGCAGTTTGCCTAATTTCGAAGTCTTTTCTCCAGGCAGTTTCTATGAAATGGAGCAAATTACAAAACTAACAGCCCAAAACAACAAACCTACATATATTAGAATAGGAAGAATGAAAAACAACCAAATCAATCCTAAAAATGAACTTTCATTATACAAGGCTTCCATCATTGAAGAAGGCAGTGACAAAATTGCATTTATCACAACAGGAAACATTCTACCATCGGTATTTGATTATACTCAAAAATTAAAAGAAGAAGGAATTAGCCCTAAACTTATCAGTATGCATACTATTAAACCAATAGACAAAGAATGCATTTTAAACCTTATAAATGAAAATTACCAAATCTATACATTTGAAGAACATTCAATAATAGGCGGACTTGGTTCTGCTGTATCCGAAATTATTGCAGAATCAGGAAAAGCAGTAAACTTCAAACGAATAGGCGTAAATGACGAATACTCTCATATTGTAGGCTCAGCTGAATTTATCAGACAAGAATTTAAGCTCAATTCTGAGGGATTAAAAGAACAATGTTTACTATAATAAAATACTAGGAGGAAAATTATGAAAAAAGCACTGATTACAGGTATTACAGGTCAAGATGGCAGCTACTTAGCAGAATTTTTATTAGAAAAGGGCTACAAAGTATATGGGATGAAAAGAAGATCATCTTTATTTAATACAGCTCGTGTTGATCATCTTTATCAAGATATTCACACAAGTACAAATAACTTTGAATTGTACTATGGAGATTTGTCTGATTCATCAAACCT
>JAZTXF010000061.1:0-20712 GCA_045636305.1 Candidatus Gastranaerophilaceae bacterium
GAAAAAATAAAAAATACCAAGGGAGAGATTCGAACTCTCGACCTCACGGGTATGAGCCGTGCGCTCTCACCAACTGAGCTACCTTGGCATTTGAGTTTATTAACTTTATAGCTAGTATTCTCTTACAAACAAAACAAAATAGCAAGTCTTTATTTTGTTTTGATAATATTTTCAGCAACAACTTTTGCAGGTTTTAATGCTGAAAGATGTTTTTCGACTTCTTTCAACTCGTTAATCATTTGTTCTCTATAACTATTATTTTTTAGTATTTCCAAAGTTTCTTTGGCTACTTTTTGAGCATTTGAATCAAATTGTATAAGTTCTTTGATTATATTTTTATGCATTATTATGTTTGGTAGTGAAACTTTTTTTATACATCTAACCATTAAATAGATTAGGTATAATAGCAATGGGCCTTTGTAGCTAATAAGCATTGGTGTATTGTATAGTGCTGCTTCAAGCGCAACTGTTCCAGATGCTAAAATGAGGCTATCAGAAATTTCAAGCAGTGGGTAATTTTCATGCTGAATAATCTGCATATCACAATTTTTAGGTAGAAATTTGTTAATTATGTCTATTTTTAAATTTGGTGCAAGTGCTATTACAAATTGAGTTTCAGGTTCTTGCTTTTTTATTATTTCAGATGCTTTTATGAAAGTTTTTAGTAGATTTTTTACTTCAAACACTCTACTTCCGGGAAAAATGGAAACAAGTTTTTTACTTGTATCAAGGTTGTATTTTTTGAAAAACTCTTCTTTATTATGATTCCTTGGTATTTGATGAACAAGTGGATGACCTGCAAATTCGCAATCAATGTTGTTTGAGTTGTATAATTTTTTTTCAAAAGGAAATATACAAAAAACTTTATCTATACATTTTTTTACGGTATTAATACGCCATTTTCTTGATGCCCATATTTGGGGTGGAATGTAATAATAAATTTTTGTATTAGGTAGTTCTTTTTTTATTACTTTAGAAATATTTAGGTTGAAACCGCCATAATCAATGAGCAATACAATATCCGGATTGTATTGTTTTAAGTATTTAACTGTTCTTTTTCCCAAGTTTAAATGGTCCCAAATTATTTGGGGTGAAATTCCTACGGATGACATTTTTGAATGGTCAGAAAAAAGTTTTACTCCTGATTTTTTAAGATTTTCTCCGCCAATAGCTTCAATCTCAATGTTAGATGTTTGAGTTTTAAGTTCTCTAACAATATCTGAGGCATGTTTATCTCCGGAATATTCACCTGTAATTATGAACAGTTTTTTCATACAGCCATTACAACAATATTGTTTTTATTTGCGAATTCAATCATTTTCTTTTGGTTAACAATAATAGTTTCACCAGCTTCCAGTGCAATAAGATTAGCTCCATGCTTTTTCATTGTTTTGAGCGTTTGAAGTCCTACTGTCGGAATGTCAAAACGATTGTCTTGTGTTGGTTTTGCTACCTTAACTATTGTTACGTCTTTGCGGTGCCCGATTTTGCAACCACGTTCAATACATTTGTCAGTGCCTTCAATTGCTTCAACAGCCATAATCATTTTGTTTTTGATAACAACTGATTGTCCAACATCAAGCTTTCCCATTTCTTTGGCAAGCCAAAATCCATAGTCAACATCTTCGATTTGTTCTTGAGTTGGTTTAATTGAGCCAAGAACACCGTGCGGAACCATCAAATTTTTAATAAATATTGTTTGGTCAAGTACTGTAATTCCGATTTGTTCTAGTTGTTCAACTATAGTTAACATTATTGCATCATCATTAAGTCTACCCATTTCTTTAAGTAATGTAATTGCTTCACTATCAAGTTTTGGGCGACGTAGAAGCATGCCTTTGTGTACTTTTCCTATGAAGGTTAATTGTTTAATATTTTCATTTATTAAAGTTTGTTTTATTTTTGATATTTCACCGGGGCCGTAATTATAGACTTTAGAACAAATCTTTGTTAATTCTTTTTTATTGTCTGCAGATAGGGATATTGCAATAACTTCACAACCATTTTTAACGGCAGATTTCGCCATTAATATTGGTAGTTCTCCGTCTCCAGCTATTAAACATTGTTTTTTTTCTAAAGTGATAGACAACTTTAAATCTCCTATAAATCCCTATTCTCTTGTTTAATTATATATCATTAAACGACAAAAGCAATATTTTAATATTTTATGTTAAAATTATAGCTATGAAAAATATACTTGTATTAGGTGGTGCGGGTTATATTGGCTCGCATGCGGTAAAAAAATTATTAATTAAAGGTTATAATCCAATAGTTGTGGATAATCTTGTATTCGGACATAGAGAAGCTGTCATGGCAAAAGATTTTTTCCAGATTGATATTGGAAACAAAATAGAATTAAGCTCAGTTTTTAAAAAACACAAAATAGATGCGGTTATGCATTTTGCTGCTTTTGCTGCTGTAGGTGAAAGTGTTATTGCGCCTCAAAAGTACTATCATAATAATTTGATAAATACTATTAATGTTCTTGATTGTATGTTGGAGCATGACGTTAAAAATATAGTGTTTTCAAGTACTTGTGCTACATATGGGAATCCACGGTATATGCCATTGGATGAAAAACATACGCAACAACCCATAAATCCATATGGTTGGACAAAATTTATGGTTGAAAAAATTATGGAAGATTATGATAGGGCATATGGTTTGAAATCTATATGTTTACGATATTTTAATGCGGCTGGCGCAGATAAGGATGGACAATTGTGTGAAAAACATAATCCTGAAACTCATTTGATTCCGTTGGTTTTACAGGTTGCGTTGGAAAAAAGAGAGTATCTTAGTGTTTTTGGAAATGATTATGATACAAAAGACGGTACGTGTATTAGGGATTATATACATGTAGAAGATTTAGCGGATGCTCATATTTTAGCTATAGAAAAGCTTTTTAGTGAGAAAAAAAGTTATAGAATAAATTTGGGGACAGGTATAGGTACTTCAGTTAATGAAATTATTGCTTCTGTTGAAAGGGTAACAGGAAAAGAGGTACCTGTTTTGTATTCTGATAGAAGAGCCGGTGATCCCGCTGTGTTGGTAGCTGCTAATAATTATGCTCAAGATGTTTTGTATTGGATACCTAAATATGTAAATATAGATGATATTGTGCGTAGTGCGTACAATGTTATGCTAAATCCGCCATTTTAAATATAAGGCGAGATATGTTTTTTTATCCCGCCTTGTAGAAGTTTAGTTAATTTCTTTTGAAAGCACTTCCGGTGCGTTATTTGTGATGTCTTTTAACTCTTCGGGTGACATTGTGTCCGGAGCTTGGGCAAGAGGTTCAAGTCCTTTTTTTAATAACATAGGTTCTTTTAGTTTGAGTTTTTCGTCGGCTATAGTTAAATCGCGACCTTCACTTAGCGCAATTATGTGGATAACTCTTTCTGTTGGCGCCCCTTCTGCATTTACCTTTTCTTGCAAATCATAGTTTACCCAGCTTTCGTGAAGCTTGTCAATTTTTGTATATCCCATTTCTTCGGTTCCGCAGAGTCTTTTATCTATCTCGGATTCAAGTATTTGTGTTACATATTCTTTTTGAGATTTAAAATGACATGGTTCAATAATTTTATTTCCAATAACTTCTTCAGGGTCTCTATTTTCATATGTTTTAAATAGTTCAGCAGCTATTTTTAAATGTTCTAATTCGAAGCCTAAGAATTCTTCCCAAATCATTTTGAGTTTTCTGTTTTCTTCATCTTTCATGCAGTTATAGTATGTACAGACTTCTGTAAATTCGTGAAGAAGCAGTTTTTCGTAAGGTGTTTCTGTCGGATCTATAAGCGATTCGTACATTGTAACGTGTTCTTCTTCAACATCACAAATTTCAGCAAAAGTTTTTCTTAATGAATCATTGCCGTACATCATGCCGTGTTCTGCGTAAAAATTATGTGTTTGTTGTTCTCCGGAAACTAGAGTAAGAATATTTACTTTTGTTTGCGGAGATGCTGTGTTTTTATCATAGTGCTTTCTAAGTCTTGACATGTTTTCATTGTGATGATTTTGTGTAGGGCGGCCAATTATAACATCTGTCATTCCTTGTAGTATTTTATTAGGGTTTACCCCATCAATCATATATGCCCATTGGCTATATCTGTATAAATGGTCGAAGTCTTCTAGCAAACCAAAATCAAAAGTTTCTTTAACGTATTCATCAGGTTCGTTTTGAGCAAGCCAAGCTGTTAAGTCTATAGCAACTTGTTCATAGCCTAAAGTTGTTTCAAGTACACTTTGATCGAATGGTGTTAACCAGTTTACTGTACTTTGTTGCATGTCTTCAATTCTGCGAGTTTGTGCAATAATTTTTTTAACTTCTTGGTTAGGGCAATAACGTGCAAAATTATGTTTAAAGTTCCAAGCTTCTACTTCTATCCCGTTCATCAGTATTTGTCTTGTTCTTGAATAGCAGTCAATATCTGATTTGTTAAAAGGACGTTTAATAATATCATGCCAGGTTCGTATTTGCTTTTCTAATGCTATACCTTTTTCTTTAAGTGGGTTAAATGTCATAGTTATATCCTTTCTCGCACTTTGTGCGTTTAAATAGGATATGTTGAAGTCAACAAAGAAAAATCAGTCAATTTGTAAAAATTAGACTGATTTTTTAATGCTTTATAATTTGTATTTTAATTTGTTTTCTTACCTATACAATGGTATTCGAACCCGTATTCTTTTAATTTTTCTGAGTTATATTGGTTTCGTCCATCAAAAATAATTGGAGTATTCATTAGTTTTTTGATTTTATCAAAATCTGGTCTTCTAAATTCATTCCATTCTGTGAGAAGTAGCAGACAGTCTGCGTTTTTAACTGCATCATAGGAAGAAGTTGCATAGTATATTTTATCTTTAAAAATTTCTTTTGCACAGTCATATGCTTTGGGATCATATGCTTTGATTCTTGCTCCTTTGTTTAATAATGAATTTATTATTGTTATAGAAGGTGCTTCTCTCATATCATTTGTTTTTGGTTTAAATGACAGTCCCCATATAGCAAATTGCATATTGTTAATATTTTTTGCAAATCGGTCTGTTATTTTGTTTATAAAAAGAGTTCTTTGTTTTTGATTTACATTATCAGTTGCAGAAAGTAACTCGTGTCCGCAGTTGTGTTTTTCGGCAGTTTTAATCATTGCGTTTACGTCTTTAGGAAAGCAACTTCCACCATAGCCTAGTCCCGGAAATAAAAATTTGTTGCCTATTCTGTGGTCAGAACACATACCTATCCGAACCATTTCTGCATCAGCACCAACTTTTTCGCATATATTTGCTATTTCATTTGCAAAAGATATTTTCATTGCAAGAAAAGAGTTGGCAGCATATTTTGTCATTTCAGCTGATTTTACATCCATAATTATTACGGGGTTTCCTGTTCTTAAAAATGGAGAATAAAGTTCTTGCATTATTTCTGTGGACTTTTGGGAGTTTGAGCCAATAATTATTCTATCGGGACGTAAAAAGTCATCTACGGCTGCACCTTGTTTTAAAAATTCGGGGTTTGACACAACGTCAAATTCATATTTTGTGTGTTCTGCAATAATTTCTGTAACTTTTTCCCCTGTACCTACGGGAACTGTTGATTTGTTGACAATAACTGTATATTGGTTTATAGATTTACCTATTTCTTCTGCTACATTGTAAACTGAGCTTAAATCAGCAGAGCCATCATTTCCTTGAGGAGTGCCTACTGCAATAAAGCAAATTAAAGAATTTTTTACAGCACTTGTTAAATCAGACGAAAAGGTTAATCTTTTTTCTTTTACGTTAGAAATTATTAATTCTTCTAGTCCAGGTTCAAAGATTGGAATAATGCCATTTTGAAGTTTTTCTAATTTTATTTTGTCTTTATCTACGCAGGTTACTGTATTTCCCATTTCTGCAAGGCATGCTCCAGCAACTAATCCAACATATCCTGTGCCAATAACGCAAATTTTCATCTTACCCTCTTATCTTTTTTTTTAAATATTCTATCGTTTTAGTTAGACCCTCTTCTATCTCTGTTGTAGGGCTCCAATTTAGTTTTTTATTTGCTTGAGATATGTTAGGTTGCCTTTTTGATGGGTCATCTTTTGGTAATGGTTTAAATATAATTTTCGAATTAGAATTTGTTAGTTTTATGACTATTTCTGCAAGATTTAATATAGTTCTCTCTTCAGTGTTACCTAAATTGATTGGTCCAGTAACATTATTTGTGGTATCCATCATTTTTATCATCCCGTCAATAAGGTCTTGCACATAACAAAAACTTCTTGTTTGAGTTCCAGCACCATATATTGTTATATCTTCATTTTTTAGAGCTTGAATAATAAAGTTTGAAACAACTCGTCCGTCATTTGGATCCATGTTTGGTCCGTATGTGTTAAATATTCTTATGATTTTTGTTTGTAGTTTGTGTTGCCTATGATAGTCCATCATTAGGGTTTCAGCACAGCGTTTACCTTCGTCGTAACAACTTCTAATGCCAATAGGATTAACATTTCCCCAATATGATTCTTGTTGAGGGTGAATATGTGGATCCCCATACACTTCACTGGTTGATGCTTGTAATATTTTAGCGTTGTTTTTTTTAGCTAATTCTAGCATATTTAATATTCCAATTACAGAAGTTTTTGTTGTTTTTATTGGATCGTATTGATAATGAGGAGGACTGGCCGGACATGCTAAATTATATATTTCATCGACTTCAGTATCAAAAGGGTCGATAATATCGTGTTCTACAAGTTTAAAATTGGGGTTTTGTAATAATTCGCTTATGTTTTCTTTTGAACCAGTATAAAAATTGTCTAAGCATATCACACGATTATTGTCGTCTATTAATTTTTTACATAAGTGGCTACCAATAAATCCTGCTCCACCAGTTACTAAAATCTTTTTCAACTTTTTAATCCTATCTTTTTTAATTATTATATACCAGCTCTATGTATCGGGCAAATTTTATTTTAGTAGTTTTTTGTAGATTTTATATTTGATAATTTGTAAAAATATTTTAAATTTTTTCTTTTTGTGCGTTATTCAAATAAAGGATGATAACGATTGTTTTACTAATATATTCATATAATATAAATATAAATATAAATATAGTTACTAAATAAGTAAAAATAATGCTGAAAGGTTACGTGTAGCGGTGATAAATGTTTAGTTTTTAGTTGCGATAACTTCGATTTCTACTAATCCGTTTTTTGGTAGTTCTTTTACCGCGACACATGAGCGAGCAGGCTTTGACACAAAATATTGAGCATACACATTATTAAAAGCAGCGAAATCACTCATATTTGCTAAAAAACAAGTAGTTTTTATAACATTTTCAAAGTTTAATCCTGCAGCGCTAAGAACTTCTTTAATATTTTTGCAGCATCTATGAGTTTGTTCTTCTATTGTTCCGTTTACAAAGTCACCAGTTTCGGGATTAATTGCTATTTGCCCTGAACAATATAAGGTGTTATCGACAAAGTATGCTTGTGAGTATGGTCCGATTGGTGCCGGTGCTTTATCGGTTAAAATGATTTTTTTCATAAACTACTCCTTTAATTCTGGTTGATTTTGTTCTGTTAAGACTCTATACCCTGCATTTTTTAGTGCATTTTTGATTTCGCAGAAGTGACGCAAATTTTTTGTTTCCATAGAAATTTTTAAGTAACAACCATTTATGTCCGTACCTTCTCCGCCTTGATTATGGCGTACTCTTATTACATTTGCTCCGTTGTCCGCAATTATTTGCGCTACTTCTTTAAGTTGACCGGGTTTGTCTAATAACTCAATTGTTACATCAGAAAGCCTGCCTGTTTTTAAAAGCCCTCTATTTATAACTCTTGAAAGAATATTAACGTCAATATTACCTCCTGAAACAATGCAGGCAACTTTTTTGTTTTCTATTGGAAATTTGTTAAATATAGCTCCGGCAACACTTAATGCCCCAGCTCCTTCAGCTATGAGCTTCTGTCTTTCTAATAACCCTAAAATTGCCGTTGCAACTTCATCGTCGCTAACGAGTTCTATTTTATCAACGTATTGATTACAGTATTCAAAAGTATTAGAACCTGGCATTTTTACTGCTGTACCGTCAGCAAAAGTTGAAACTTTGGGTAATTCTGTTCTTATATGCTTTTCAATAGAATGATACATGCTTCCGGCACCATTTGCTTGAACTCCATAAACTTTACAATCAGGTTTAAGTGATTTTATCGTATAAGCAATTCCGGAAATTAGTCCTCCACCACCGATAGGAACGATAACAGCTTCAACGTCCGGTAGTTGTTCCAATATTTCTAGGGCAATTGTACCTTGTCCGGCAATTACATCTTCATCATCAAAAGGATGAATAAATTCTCCTCCTGTCTCTTTTTGGAATTTGACGGCTTCATTGTATGCGTCATCATAAACTCCGTCTACTAACCTTATATCAGCGCCATATTTTCTTGTTGCTTCAATTTTAGAAATAGGTGCAGTGCTTGGAATAAAAATTGTTGCTTTAATGTTGTTTTTTTGTGCTGCTAATGCTACTCCTTGTGCATGATTACCGGCTGAACAAGCAATTATCCCTCGAGATTTTTGTTCTTCTGTTAAATTTGTAATTTTATAATAGGCGCCCCTGATTTTAAAGGAACCTGTGTTCTGTAAATTTTCAGTCTTTAAGTATATTTTAGCCTTATTTGGTAACTCTGAGGCGAAAATTAAATCAGTTTGTCTTATAATTTTTTGTAGTGTGTTAGCGGCATCTTTAACTTTATCTATCGTAAGCATGTTTAACTCCGTCTTTTTTAACTATTACAATATATCAGTTATTTTAAATATTGGCAAAAAATTAATTTTAATTTCGTGGTGAATAATCTTAATCGTTTTAATATTCAGTTAACCTTATGATTATTGATTAATAATTCTCAGAATTTTATCCAATATTAAGCGGTTAGAGTATTATGTGTTCTTGTGCCATATTCGGTTATTTTAGTTGTGTCTAGCCTTTCTTAAAAAAAGAACATTTCTTGAATGTTATGTTGCCTTTTTAATTTTAAGGCATTGTTTTTAACAAATAATTTTTTTATAATCAATTTGTGAAAATATTTTTCAAAAGGTGTTAGTATGAAAAAAATAATTTTAATTGCAATTACAGTAGTATTTTTAAGTATAAATTATGTTAGCGCAAGAGACATAGAACCAGTAACTCATAACCAATTTGGAGAATCTGAATTGGCAATGGATTTAGATAGTGTCAAAAAGATATCTGACAATATATTTAGTGTGGAAGTATTGGTTTTTACAAATGGGGTTACTACAAAAAATGACATTTATATAATTAAATATGAAATGAATGCAAACACTAAACAATTTCGCATGATTGAATCATATTCAAGAAGTAGAAAAAATTGGAAAATTACTAAAAGCTATGTAAGCAATGCTGAGCTAACAGAAGCAGGAGAAGGGAATTGGGCAAACATAAAAAAAGATTCCGTTATTGAATTAATTTACTTAAGAACACTTATAATAGGTTTGAAAGGTAAAAAATATTATATAGACTCCTTATCAAATCTGTGAATTAAAATTGTAAAACGATAATGACAAAAGAAGAAACCAAAATTTTAGAAAAAGAAATTTTTGTTAAATTTCTAAATACACATATTGGCAAAGCTTGGAATTTTGAATATAAAATTGAATCTTCAAATCATTCAGACAGCCCTGATTTTTTATGCCAAACAAGTGATAACAAAATTATAGGGCTTGAAATTACACAGTTTTTTATTGAACACAAGAATTTACCATATTCAAGGTCTTTGACTAGAATTGGCAATAATATTTGCAAATTAGCAAAAAAAGAATTCAATCTTGATATTTCAATTATTATTGATAAATACGACAAAAGAATTTGGAGTACAAAATGGGCTGACCATATTGATTATGCATACAATCCAGGTTTTGAAAAAATACCTAATGAAAAAATATTTAAAATAGCGCTTGAAAAAATTTTAAATGAAAACATTGAAAATATTAAAAGAAGTGGACTTGTAAAAAAATGGTTTCAAGTAAATGATGAATATTATCAAGCTTCAATCTGCTCAGTATTTCGCTCGCAAATAACAGGCAAATATGACTGTCATGTTAATAATACAGGGGCAATTATTTATAATCCTTTTAGTGAGTTACAAAAATGTATAGATAATAAAAATGATAAAATTAAAAAGTATGGCAAAAATTTAGATAAATTATTTTTATTGATTTTTGTACCCAATTACAATGTTGGCAATTATTGTGAATTTACAACCGACATATTTGAGCATAGATTTATTTCTGATTATGATTCGGTATTTTTATATTGCGACAACAAAAAGACAGCCTTTAAATTAAATTTAAACCATTTATAAACTTTTTTCTAACAGCCGTATAATCAAAAAATCTTAAACTTATGTTATGATTCAAGAATAATTGGAGATACGATATGAACGATATAAAACTACAAGGCATTAATATTGATGGCATAGAAAAAGAATATTCATTAAATGATTTTAAAGGGCAAAAAGTTATTTTGTACTTTTACCCAAAAGATAATACTTCTGGTTGCACTCAAGAAGCGTGCGATTTTAGAGATAACATAAACAGACTAACTAATTTTGCAACTGTAATCGGCGTAAGCCCAGACAACATCAAAAGCCATTTAAAATTTAAAGAAAAACAGAGTCTTAATTTTATTTTACTTTCAGACCCTGAACATAAACTAGCAGAAGCTTTCAATGTTTGGGTTGAAAAATCTATGTATGGCAGAAAATATATGGGTATTGAACGCTCAACTTTTGTACTGGACGAAAACTTAAATATTATTAAAGAATGGCGCAAAGTAAAGGTCAAAGGCCACGTCGACGAAGTAATTGATTACTTAAGCGCATAATTCTCTATCGAATTCACTAGAATTTAAATATATATTAAAAAAGAGCCTACTAAAGAGGCTCTAAATTTAAATGGCTGGAACGACGCTTACAGGTTCGAACTTTTTGAAAGAATTTATCTTGATATTGAACAAATTGATTGCAAGAAAATTAATTATTTAATATGTAAATTTAATTATATGTAAAACTTTTGTTACAAAGATTGGTTTAAAGGCAAAAAAAAATAAACGGTTTTTATTAATTCGTCAGTTAATACAAAGAAAGGTGAAGTTATGTCTGAAAATCAAAATATTAATATTGCCACTGCATCCGGAGTTTTAGCAGGCGGAGCAATCGGAGGGGATTTGGGCGTAAAAAATGCACCAAGTGTCATTGGCAGGATAAATATTGATAATGTATTAGAACGTACTCCATACTCAGATGTTGTTCGCGATAAATTTTATAACATAGGAGAAGCAACAGGAGACTGTTTTACACAAGCACGTGCTATATTTTTAAATGCCGAACATGGACCTAAAGGTGACGCAAAAATGATGTTTAATACCTTAGGAAATCCTGAAACAATAACGGTAAAAGAATTAAAAGATGCAATAGCAAACGGAGAAATTTATTCTTGCAAAATGAATGCCAAAGAACAATTAGGCAATTATTCTAAAATGTTTGAAAAACTCGGCGATGATACAAAATTTAATGTTGATGAACTTGCACAAGCACTAAAAAAAGAACATTCAATTTATAAAGATGCAAAACAAAGAATAGAAGATCTTATTAATGAACTTCCAAAACAAAAAGGTAAGTATGGTGCAATTTGCGCCATTGCGGGAGGGCTTGCGGTTGGTTTATGTGCATATATTGCGAGTTCATTAAACGAAAAAATTAAAAAATAATTTATGTAATATGCAATAATAAATCTAGGGTTCAATTTGAACCCTAGATTTTAGTGCTCACAACCTAAAGAATCGTTGTTGTTCAATATAGTTTTTGAACGCCTATCAGCTTCTAATTGCTGAATTTTATGCAATATCTGAAAATTTATATTTTCGACAAATAGTTTTATACTTAGTTTATATATAAAGTTCAATATAAATAACCTTCAACAATGATATCACGTTAACTTTAAGATAATTTTTTTAACAATGTGACTTGACCTTTGAACAAATTCTGACTATTACAAAATGGCAATGCATAATAGTCAAGATTTTTATGTATAAAGAACGCACTTAGAAAAACAAGTTGTTGAATTGAGTAACCAATTCAACGTTTTGCTTATTACCGGAGCAAGACAAGTAGGCAAAAGCACATTGCTAAAGCATTGCGATAAAAACCGAGATTATGTAACTTTAGATGACTATAAAATTAGAGAATTGGCGATAAATTAGCCTGAATTGTTCTTACAAAGATACAAAGCCCCAATTATCATTGATGAAATTCAATATGCACCAAATTTGCTTTCATATATTAAAATTGCCGTTGATAATAGCGATGAAAAAGGGGCAATATTGGCTTCAAGAGCGGGACAAATGCTTAATTATACTGATATCGCAAATAAAGTTGGCATAGCTGTAAATACTATAAAATCTTGGGTTTCAATTCTTGTTTCATCAAATATTTTTTATCTCTTGCAATCTTATTTTTATAATTTAAATAAAAGAATTGTTAAAATTCCAAAAGTTTACTTTTTAGACACAGGATTATGTTCTTATTTGTCAAATTGGGAAACTCCAAAGACATTAGAAAGTGGCACAAAGTAAAAGTCAAAGGACACGTTGATGAAGTTATTGCGTACATGAACGCTAAAAATTAACCATTACTTTTGATAGCAAATTAACGTTAAGATAAGATTTATGATATAGGTTAATTTTTCTTATCTTCACAACATTACTTGATATTTTAAAAAAATAAAAATCCAATTTGAAACAAAAAAGGGCAACCACCCACAAAATTGGATTTTAAAATAGCTGGAAGTATGAAAAAGATTAATCTTGTAAAATCATGTTATTAATAATTTGCATATTACCCAAGTAGGCTATTTGATTATGCAAATTTACAAATTGTTAAATATAGCCCAACTAGGTGATAGACAAATATACTATATATTTATTAACATCTGTATGATGAAGTTAAGAAAGAAAGGAAGTAAATATGCAAAAGAAAATATCTATATTAATTGTAGAAGATTACTTGTTAGCAAGAATAACATGTAAAAAATCTTTAGAAACTTTCTCTGATTTAGAAGTTAAAAAAGATTTTGAAACGGCAGAAGAATGTATAGAATATCTAGAAAAAGAAACAGCTGATGTTATTTTAATGGATATAGGATTACCTTACATGACAGGTGTAGAAGCTACAAAAGTTATAAAAGATAAATATCCAAATACAAAAATCATTATGTTGACTTCACATGATAACCAAGAAGAAATTATTTCTAGCCTTGCTTCAGGAGCAAATGCCTATGCATTAAAGGACATTTCTTTAGAAGATTTACATAGTGCTATTCTTAGTACATACAAAGGTTGTATTTGGATACATCCAAAAATTGCAACAATTATCAATCATACTTTTGTAAATGCAAAATTAACACCAAAAAAAGATTTTGATTTAACAAGTAGAGAAAAAGAAATTTTATCTTTAATTTCTCAAGGCTTATCTAACACAGAAATTGCAAATAAACTCTTTATAAGTGCACATACTGCCAAAGCTCATGTAGGAAATATTTTATTAAAACTTTCTGTAACAGATAGAGTTCAAGCTGCAGTTAAAGCAGTAAAATACGATTTATAAGGGTAGGCCATGATAAACTTTATTAATAAAACTTTTTGGATAAAAGCTTTACAAGCGCTTATTGCTATGATTACAGTTTTGATATGTTGGCACCCCAAAGTTTATTTACATCCTATTACAGCAGCAATTATAATTTTTACTTGTTATACATTACATGCTTATATTGAAAACAAAAACATATTAAAAAAATTACAATTAAAATATTCTAAACAAGAAGAAATAATTTTTGCATTATACAAAAACTCTGAAGAATTGATTGCTTATCGGGATATAAATGGTAATTATATTTATTGTAATCAACAGTATCTTAAGACATTTAATTTGTCCATGGATAAAATACGAGGGAAATATTCTTATGATTTTTTAATGCCCCAAGATGCTAAAAATTTAAAAGAAATTCATAAAAAAGTTTTACGAGGTAAAGCGGTAAATAAGACTATTGAAATGGGTTGTAATGTACAAAAGTATGACCTATTAATAACACCAATTATTGTAAATGATGAGATTGAAGGGACTTTAACTATTGCAAAAAACATTACCCAAAAAGAATTTCTTCAAAAAGAATTAGAAAAAAAAGAACAGATGCTAAGATCCATACTAGACAGTATGCCTGTTGCAACATATCTTAAAGATTTAAACGGAAATATTACTTATGAAAATTCTATGGCAAAGGATTTTTTAGGTTTATCTGATTCCGAATTTGCGAATAAATGGGATTATGAAAGTAATAGAGTCAATGAAATAGCAAATGAAGATAACGAAATATTGTCAACAAAAACCTGTATAGAAAGAGACAAAAGAATTACTCTAAACAATAATGATAAACGTTGGTTTAATATTACCAAATGTCCTATATTTAATAAACAAAAAGATATAACTGGTATTTTATGCGTAGCTAGAGATATTGAATTAGAAAAAAAAGCACAAGACCAAAGAGAGACTTATGTTGCAACATTAACTCATGATTTAAAAACACCTACAATCGCACAAATAAAAGCTTTAGATTTGTTATTATCTGATGCAATGGGCGAAGTTAATAAAGAACAACGAGATATGTTAAATTTAATAAAAGACTCTTGTAGTTATATGCATGAAATGCTTTCTAATTTATTAAGCACATATCGTTATGAAAATGGTGATTATTCGCTAAATTTAGAGACGGCAAATATCATAAAAGTAACAGAAGATGTCATTCAAGAGTTGGAAGGATTATTAAAAGAAAAAAATATAAAAATACGCATTCATACTCCAGAGCCTATTGAAACAATCCAATTTGATAAAATTCAAATAAAAAGAGTTTTAGTGAATTTATTAGGAAATGCAATTTCTTATGCCTATAATGATACAGATATTAATATTGCTATATTAAAACATCCAGAATCTGTAAAAGTACAAATAACAAATTTGAGTCCATATATAAACCCTTCATTAATGAAAAATTTATTTGAAAAGTATGTATCACATGCTGCAAAATATAATAAGATTGGTGTAGGTTTAGGCTTATATTTATCAAAACAAATTATAAATGCACATAATGGAGAGATTTGGGCAACAAGTTTTGAAGAAAATAAAAACATATTTGAATTTACAATTCCATATAATATAAAAAAATAAAAGCTTTAAAAAAATAAGGGGTTAAATTTACTTAACCCCTTATTTTTATTTGTTTTTGAATTTTAATTTTTAATTAATTCAACTGAAAGAAATTAACATTCTAAAGCTGTACCTATTCGATGCACTCGTATAAAATTAGTTCTTCCTGTTATCAGTTTTGGTATTAAACCTACTATAATTATCAATTTTTTGTAATAAATCACAACCCAAAACCTCATCCCGCTTTTTACAGTCAGAAACAATTCTCCAATATAAATTCAAACGTCTGGTCGTATTTCCATGTCTGATATTGCTATTATCGGAATTTTAGGCTTAAGCTAGCTGTTGCCCCTGGAATGTTTAGACCTTTCCTCGGTTTTAGTAAAGAGACATACAAAACTTTCGTTTTAACCTGTTGTTCATTTATTTCAAAAACTTCTAATCTAATTTTCCCATCATCAATTAAAATTTTACTTCCATTAGTGACATCTTGAGCAATACCTTTGTAATCTACCGGAGTAATGTCAGTTTTCGAAACATCTGAAGTTGGTTCTAAAATCAAAATATCTCCAGTTTTAATTTCAATTGGCTTTAAGATATTTCCTTCTCTGATTTTAGGACTTTGTAAATCTAACAAAATAGGAATATATTTTTTTAATTCTTTTGAAATTTTTCTTATATTTTGAATGTTTTTTGAATGTTCTTCCTCGCTACCATGCGAAGTATTTATCCTAAATACTGATACTCCTGCTAAAATCAATTCTTTTATTTTTTGAGGAGTTGAAGAAGCTGGACCAATTGTGGCTATAATTTTTGTTTTTGATAAATTTTTCATATAAAATAATCTCTATATGAATTTTATATTATGCTCAAATAGACTTTTAAATAGGCTAGTTAGTGATTTTTAATAATTTTATATCTGAGTATTCTTTCAAAATTTCCATTTTTAAGGGCTCTTTGTTAAAAGCAAAGAAACAACCTAAAATACCTCCATATACATTCTACTTTAAGAGGGGCTGTTCATATTGGTGAATTTATCAATCTTGTTGAAACAAAACAATTCAAAAAATATTTTCAAATAAAAAAATAGGGCTTGCGCCCTAAAAAAATGGAATTAAGAATAGTTGGAAGTATGAAAAAGATAATATTATATAAACATTATCAGTCGCTTTTACATATCCCCCACCTTGGCGATATTTTTTAAAACAGATAAAATATAGAACTTTAGTTATAGATATTTACTACTAAATAAGTATAAAGTTTTAGATATTTTAGTTGATAAAAGCTTTAAATAAGGTTACTTATAAAATCCTGGGAAAAATGATTAGCATTCACAAGAATGTGTCAAGTCTTTGTGTACAAAGACAACTTGGCGCAGCGCACAGTTCAATAGCAACCTCATTGGAGCGTTTATCGACTGGGTTTAAAATAAAACGAGTGTCAGATAACGCTGCAAATCTTTCTATTTCAAAAGGTATGTTATGCCAATTATCAGGGACAACTGTGGCAATCGATAATGATCTTCAGTGGATTAATCTTCTAGAAACGGCAGATGGGGCTTTAGTGAATATGACTGAAAAAGTAAACTGTATCAGGGATTTGTGCCTTCAATCCAAGAACGATACTTACTCAGATGACGAACGATTGATGACTCAACAGGAGGTCGATAAGCTCACTGTCGAAATATACCGAGAGAAAAACTCAACGACTTTTAACAACATTAAATTATTTGAAGTGCAATAAAATGCCCCTCTCAATTCGGGCAGTGGTGGTTCTTCACCTGATGGGGCAACCGTCGCTTCAGAAATACAAACATTGAACACAGGAGCTACAAATGAAGTTTCTGTGGTTAGTGCAGTGAGCAAACCTTATTTACACGAATTAGAATATATTGAAAGTACAGGTACACAATGGATTGCTAGTGGATACATTCCAAATAAAAATACTGAAATAACTGCAAAAATTGCTTTTAGTGAAGATGGCTATGAAATGGGAAATCTTGGTTGTATTGTTCGTGATGGTGATAAATATTCAAGTTGGCATTTTGGTGTGCTAAAAATCAATTGGTTGTATACAGAGGCACATTTGTAGAAACAGTTCATTCAGCAATTACAGAAGTATATAACTTTCATTTTCATGATTTTTAGTTGTCTAATACCGAAGTTGGGATAGATAGAAAAATCCAAACATTTCCATCAACACAAAATTCTGATGTAAGTTTTGCATTATTTGGAAGAAATGGTGATACACAATAAATGGAACACCAGAAATTAAAAAATATTTCTGGAATGACGTGGCGCCTTATTCTAAGAAGAAAGCATTTCCGGAATGTCGTAGCGCCTTATTCTGAGAAAAAAGCATTTCCGGAGTTGCGTGGCGTCTTATTCTAAGAAAAATGCATTTCTGGAATGACGTGGCGCCTTATTCTGAGAAGAAAGCATTTCTGGAATGATGTAGCGCCTTATTCTAAGAAAAAGACATTTTCCGAATGTTATGTTGCCTTTTTCTGATATAATAAAATTAATCAAGGGGTTAATATATGAATATAGACTGGGATGTTACAAAGACAATTTTAGAGTGCATTATAAGTATTTATTTTCTTTTTGGTGTGTGGAAAGGGGTGTTATTTTTTGGCTATAGAAATGACGAAAGTATCAGAAAATTATATATAGAAAATTCTAAAAAACTTGAAGAAATATTTGCAGAATTTTTTCAATATAATAATGTTAAACCTGAAACTTTTAACAAGATATATGAGGCTGAAAGAGAAGCTGAATTATATCTGCATAAAGATATTATTTTGCTAATTAAAGATATAAAAAGCACGTTAATAAAAATCGATTGTTTAAAAAAACGACTAACACCAAACTTGGATGATGAAAGAAGAAAAGACATTTGTGATGAAATACTCTTGTTCTCAAATAAGATGTCTGATTTAAATCAAAAAAGAATTAATAAATATCGAAAAAATCTAGTTAATACTGGTTTAGTAGAACGATTTATCACAATAATAAAAAATATTTTCAGAAAGCTTAAATTTATAATTATAACATTACTTTTATTTATACTTGCAGGTATAGTAATATTTTGTGTTATTTCATCTGACCCATTAGATAGTTGCTTAGATTCAGGTTACTGCAAAGAAGGTTTACCTTTAAATATTGAAGGGAAAAAGATAACTGTAAATAAACAAACTTGCTTAGAAAATGATGGTAAATGGATTGAAGACAGAAGAGTTTGTCAATTTAAATAAAAATTTTTAAACGCCTTTTAAAAGTTTTTTAAATTTTTTTAATGCGCATTTATACTTCTACATTACTTCCGTTTGCTTTTGAGTGATGCTTATTGCCTTTTGGGGGGATATAAAATTTCAGTTGTCCGAAAATCCCAGATAACTTAGTAGATAGTTAAGTTAAAGAATTTGTGCTATTATTCAAAAAGAGGTGTAGCTGTGTTTGATATTAATGTTTGGCTTGATATTATAATCAAAAAATTACAAAACGAATTTGAGCAAAGATTATTATTTGTCGGGCTTCAAGGGAGTTATAACAGAGGTGAAGCAACCCAATGTAGTGATATTGATCTTGTGGTAATTTTAGAAAAATTAACTTTTGAAGACTTGAAAAAATATCATTCGATAATTGATAGTATGCCCAATAAAGATAAATCTTGTGGCTTTATTTCAGGTAGAGAGGAACTGCAAAATTGGTCAAAATCTGACTTGTTCCAATTTTTCTATGATACAAAATCCCTTATTGGTAACCTGCAAGATTTAATTCAAGCTCCAACTATAGAAGATACAACACAAGCCGCCAAAATTAGTTCCGAAAACTTGTACCATACTTCTGTTCATAGCTTTATTCATTCTAATAATCGTGCTGAAGATTTGAAAAATCTATATAAAGGTGCCTTTTTTGTTTTGCAGGCAAAATATTTTAGTGAATCTGGGAAATATATTCCAACCAAAATGGAACTTTCGGAATTGTTAAATGGAATAGACAGAGATATTTTGAATATCTGCATTAATAGAAATAATATTAACGAAAAAGCTACAATTGAATTTGAAAATTTATACAAAATGTTAATACAATGGAGTTCAGATAATATTAAATTTTCATAAGGAAATATGTGATGAAAGAAATAAAACTACAAGGCATTGATGTTGATGGCATAGAAAAAGAATATTCATTAAATGATTTTAAAGGGCAAAAAGTTATTTTGTACTTTTATCCAAAAGATAATACTTCAGGTTGCACTCAAGAAGCGTGCGATTTTAGAGATAATATAAACAGATTAACAAGCCTTGCAACTGTAATCGGTGTTAGCCCTGATAGCATTAAAAGTCACTTGAAATTCAAAGACAAACAAAGTCTTAATTTCATTTTGATTTCTGACCCAGAACACAAACTCGCAGAAGCGTTTAATGTTTGGACTGAAAAATCTATGTATGGCAGAAAATATATGGGCATTGAACGCTCAACTTTCGTACTGGATGAAAACTTAAATATCATTAAAGAATGGCACAAGGTAAAAGTCAAAGGCCACGTTGACGAAGTGATTGAATACTTGAACGCATAATTTACCCCCCTTTTAAACGGGTTTATAACCGTACGGGAATATTTTACTTACTTTTCAATATAAAACTCGCAATTATTCCCGAACGGTAATATTTATTCTAACACTTTACTTCTTCTTACTTTTGAGTGATGTATGTTGCTCGAAAGGTTTGTAGATGAATGCTGTTGACCCAATAAAAAGCCTTGAAGATATTAGAAAAATGAAAGAGTTTCTTGCAAGGAAACCAAGGAACGCTTTGCTCTTTAGCTTTGGGATAAATAGCGGACTGAGGATTTCTGACATACTTGCGCTTAATGTCGGGGATGTTAGGGGTAAAGAGTATATTGAAATTAGAGAACTGAAAACGGGAAAGCGAAAAATATTTCCGATTAATGATAAGTTGAAGCAGGAGATTGAAGAATTTACTAAGGGAATGCCTGAGAATCAACCATTGTTTTACACGCAAAAGGGAAGACGAATGGAAAGGAGTCGAGCGTATAAGATTTTAAATAAGGCAGCGAGGGCTGTTGGGATAACAAGACGAATAGGCACCCATACGCTGAGGAAAACATTTGGATACCATTGCTACCAAAAATACGATGATGTCGTGCTGCTGCAAAAGATTTTCAACCACTCCTCGCCCCAAATCACCCTCCGCTACATCGGCATCGAACAAGAAGACATCGACGCAGTATACAGGGATTTTTATTTGTAAAATATTTAAGAAATGCAAATATTAAAGTTGGAATCACTATTCTAACTATTGACAAAATAATTATAACACGCTATATTAAAATTAGAAACAGTATTCTAGCTTTTTCGGAGGTAACTATGAATATTTCTACAGCCCAAAATAATAATCTATTATTAACAATTGCTAATAACTTTAGAGCTTCTG
>JAZTXF010000062.1:0-5416 GCA_045636305.1 Candidatus Gastranaerophilaceae bacterium
AAAACCGAGTGTTGTTCAAACATTGATAGACGGCGATGAAATCGAAGTAACTGAAATCGGTAAAGTTGATACAGTTGAAGATAAGACTTTAGGTCGTGTTGAAATCGGCGGAAACTATGGTTTCAATGACAACTGGTCAGCATATGGTTGGGCTAACTACACCTTCGGCTCAGACTATGAAGCTACATCTTTAGGTCTCGGCCTAAACTATGCTTGGTAATGACACTCCTCATTATCACAAAAAAGGGAGGCAATTCGCCTCCCTTTTATCTTTGCATGCTGATTAGCGGTTTCTATGGAGTAATTTATAAAAATTCCTTGCCAAGCTTGGAGTTTTAGTCTAATTTATGGGCAGTTTTTATAAAGTTTTCAAAGGTTAAAGATGACAGATTTATTTGAAAGCGGAGCAACCGCAACAAGTTCATATTCCGCTCAAGATATTCAAGTGTTAGAAGGTTTAGAAGCTGTTCGTGCTCGTCCCGGTATGTATATCGGTGGCACGGATGAACAGGCATTGCACCATTTAGCGGCAGAAATTTTGGACAACTCAATGGACGAGGCGGTTGCGGGATATGCCACAAAAATCGAACTTTCGCTCAATGCTGATTATTCTTTAACCGTTACCGATAACGGACGCGGTATTCCTGTTGATGCTCACCCGAAATATCCTAATAAGTCTGCTTTGGAAGTTATTATGACAATGCTTCACTCGGGCGGAAAATTCGGTGGCGGAGCATATAAAGTATCCGGTGGTTTGCATGGTGTAGGCTCTTCTGTTGTTAATGCTTTGTCCGAAACCATGACCATCGAAGTTGCTCGTGAGAAAAAACTTTATCGCCAATGCTATGCAAAAGGTAAGCCTTTGGGACCATTAGAGTTGGTAGGCCCTATTTCAAATCGCAGAGGAACAAGTATTACATTTCGTCCCGACCCGGAAATTTTTGGAACAAATTGTTGCTTTGTGCCGAATAAATTGTATCGTATGGCTCGTTCAAAAGCATTTTTGTTCAAGGGAATCCATATTATGTGGAAATGTGCTCCCGAGCTTATTGGCGAAGGCGAACAAACGCCTGTTGAAAATGAACTCCATTTTCCGAACGGATTAAAGGACTTTCTGAACTATCAAATCGGTAGTCGCACAACAATCAATCGCAAAGCCTTTACCGGAGAATCTCAACTTGCTAACGATGAAGGAAAAGTAGAGTGGGCGGTTACTTGGCCGGAAGATGAGAACGGATTTTGCCATTCATACTGTAATACGGTTATCACTCCGCAAGGTGGAACTCATGAAATGGGCTTTAAGTCTGCAATGTTACGCGGGCTTAAAGAATATGGCGAAATGGCAAATATTAAAAAAGCTTCAAATGTTACAAATGAAGACTTTTTGAGCGATGCTTGTATTATGCTTTCGGTGTTTATTCGTGATCCGGAATTTCAGGGGCAAACAAAAGATAAGCTTACTTCAAACAAAGCGGTTAAATTGGTTGAACAAGCTGTAAAAGATGTGTTTGACCACTGGCTTTCTTCCGATGTTGAAAATGCTTCAGCCTTGTTAGATTATGTTATTGCTCGTTCGGAATTTCGCCGTAAAAAGAAAGAAGAAAAAGTTCAACTCCGTAAAACACCGACTAAACGTTTACGCCTTCCGGGGAAACTTGCCGATTGTTCTCGCAATTCTTCCGAAGATACCGAAATATTTATCGTTGAGGGTGATTCTGCGGGAGGTTCCGCAAAACAAGGCAGAGACAGAGCGACACAAGCAATTTTGCCTTTGCGCGGAAAAATATTGAACGTTGCCGCAGCCTCTCTTGATAAGATAGCTCAAAATCAAGAAATAAAAGATATGATGGAAGCTCTCGGTTGCGGTATTAAAGAAAACTATAAAGAAGAGAATCTTCGCTACGAAAAAGTGATTATCATGACCGATGCCGACGTGGACGGAGCTCACATCACATCGTTGTTAATGACATTTTTCTACCAACAAATGCCCCGCCTGATTGAAAACGGACATTTGTTTATTGCAACCCCTCCGCTTTATAAAATAGCGGCCGGAGGCAAGAATTATTATGCTCTTGATGATGATGATAAAGAGCATATCTTAAAAAAAGTCTTGAAAGGAAACGCAAAAGCTGATATTAGCCGCTTCAAAGGTTTGGGAGAAATGAGCGCCCAACAATTAAAAGAAACAACTATGGATAAAGCAAAACGCACGTTATTAAGAGTTGTGCTGCCGGATACGGGAACGGAAGAGGGAAAAGAAGAAGCCTTTGAAACCCGTCGCCAAGTAGAAAGAATTATGGGCAAAAATCCGGAGTTGCGTTTTAAGTTTATAGTAGAACGTGCTAAATTTGTGGATGATTTGGATATTTAAATAAATGTTGAGAAAATATAAATCTGAAGATGCGGAAGCTCTGACAAAGCTCTGGTTGCGTTGTAGTGTTGATTCGCATAACTTTGTAAATGATAATCATTGGAAAAACCTTGCAGAAGATATTCGCAATGTATATCTTCCGTCATCAAAAACCTATGTATGGGATAATAACGGAAAACAACTCGGTTTTGTAAGTATGCAAAAGGGCGGACATATCGGAGCGCTGTTTGTTGATACAAAACATCAAGGGCAAGGTATCGGTTCGATGTTGATTAATTCTTTGCGTCGCAAACATAAGACTTTGGATTTGAAGGTTTATCGCAAAAACACCGAAGCTATGCGTTTCTATATGCAACACGGTTTTAAGGTTTGCGGAACACAAATTGATGAGACAACAGGGGAAGAAGAGTTTTTAATGAAATGGTCTGCCGAATAAAATATTTGACAACAAAATATAAATAGGTAGATTAAGGGCAATTAATAACTTTTATTCCAATTTTTATGAAGAAATTTATAGCTCAAAAAGGTGATCTCAAGTTTTCTATTGAAACTAATGGAGATAAGGTGAATTTCTTTTGCATAGCATGCAAGGATTCTTATGACAAGCGCAAAGATGTAACTCCCGATGTTATGCCTCACAAGGACATAATTAATGAGATTATCGCTCGTCCGGTTATGATTTACCCGATGAGTGAAGCGTTGGAGGCATTTATTGATGAGCTTGAGGAAAAATACAAATCTGCCGAATAACAGCTTTGTAACTTATTACAAATCCCCTCACATTGTGAAGGGGATTTCGTTTTAAATATACCTTGACAAGACGGTCAAATATTACTATAAAAAAGCAAGTTATGGGGTTATAGCTCAGCTGGGATGGCTAAGCGAAAACAACCCCGACGGGTGGTTTTCGTCTGCAACATCTTGGCTGTCTTACCGAACAAGGAAAGCGACAGCAACTGCAGAGAGGTTAGACACCCAAGGCGCTTGAATAAGCGATCGACCTATTATTAAATTTGACCATGGGGTTATAGCTCAGCTGGGAGAGCGCTTGAATGGCATTCAAGAGGTCAGGGGTTCGATCCCCCTTAGCTCCACCAATTCAAAAAAGGGTTTGAGAATATTTCTCAAACCCTTTGGTTTTTTTGTGCTACATAGGTGCTATATTTAAATCATTTTTAGATAAATATCAATTTTTGTTTTTATTGCTAATCAAGAAGCTCCATTGTTTTTGCAACTTGTTCATATCTTTCGCAAGAGGTTTTTCCTCTCGTATGAGCTAAAAAATCACGTACAGCACTCAAATTATCTTCGATAAGAACAGTATATTTGTTGGTTATATTGTTTTTAATACAAAAAAAGTCAGTTCTTTGAGCAGCATTAAAAGCATTATATATAAATATTGAATCCCATCCTACATAAAAGCTATAATTATTGCATTTGCAATTATCTTCCTTTTCAATGCTAATAGTTAAATTCTCTGCAAAAAAATCTGTGTTTCCATCAGTTTTTACTCCCCATTTTGCTTTTTTATAAATTTCATCAAAACACCTTCTCCCAGCTTCAGAATATACTGATAAAATTTCGTGGCCATCTCTATAAGTAATACCATCACCACAAGCAGATAATGATAACAAAATGACTAATGAAAGAATTAATTTGCTTAGTTTCATGGTTATTACCTCCTTTATAATCCCAAATCTTTTCTCATTAAATTAATCAACTCTTCAATTTCTTGTTCTGTAATATTTTTTTGATGGAGTAATATTTTTGCTTTACTGACGATTTCCTTATTTTTAGCGAATAAACAAACATTATATGTTTGACGCTCTAATGATGTCATGTTTTTTGTTGTGCTCACAAGCGTTTCTATATAATTCCAATATCTATCTCTTAATTTCGTTTCTTTTATTATTCTTAAATCTTTTTTTACTGCAATTATTGAGCCAATAACTGATAAAACTACAGATGTTATAATTCCTAATATAATTTCCATTTTTATCTTCCTTGTAAAAAACTGAACGTTTTTTTACAAGGAAAATTCGGAAAATATAAAAATACGTATATTTATTAGTAAAGTTAATATTTTTTAAGTAATAACAAGAATAAATAACACTCTGTTCCATAATTTATAGCATAATCACAAAAACCCTTGCTAAAAATTTGGTAAGGGTTTAGTTTTATAACCCTATTAATAATTTATGAAAGGATTTTGCAAATGAGCAAATTGAAAAATATACAAACTTCATCACAACCACAAACCACTATTTTAGAAGTTACTTATCATAGACAATTATTAGAACTTTATACAAATATTTTTCAAATGTTAATAAATAAAAATATTTTTTCAAAATCTGATATAATAGAATTGATACATAGTGATTACAATGACAATGAACAAAAAATATTAAAAAATATTATAAACGAACTTTTTTAAGTCCTTCTAAATCAAAATAATATATATATTTTGGAAATAGTTTTTTAATCCATTTTCTAATCATCTTCTAAATCTCCTCTAAATAGATTTATACAAATATTTATAAGGAGATTTTTGTTAATTGTGATTTTATCAAATTTCATTTGACTCTGAATATTTAATATTATAATTTATTCTTGTATTAGTTGATTACTAATATGAGGATTAGAACCCTCTTTCTGGTTGTCTGATTTTATCAGATGTAAAAACTACCTTTTTGCTTATGGCAGGAAGGTAGTTAATAAGATATATATATCAAATAAACTACACTATTCCAGAAAATAGGTTCTAACTTCCTGCTACCTCTAATCAAGGTAGCATTTTTTGTATTGTTATAAGGAGTTAGAAAAGAATGTTAGTAAATTGTCCATTTTGTAAAAATGAAATAGATGATTCTGCCATAGCTTGTCCTTATTGTGGAGCAACTTTTGGAGCAAGAAAAGAGGAAAATGATAAACGAGCTTTGTTGATTGGTATATGTGTATTACTATACATTGTATTATCAATTCCAATGAAAACTTATAATTACATTGTAGAATCATTTAACACAATTAAATATGAACCAAATGTTT
>JAZTXF010000063.1:0-19829 GCA_045636305.1 Candidatus Gastranaerophilaceae bacterium
GATGAAACAAAATTAAAAACAATTCAAATGCTGATTGATAAAGGATGTGATGTAAATTGGCTGACTTGCAAACAAGAAACAGCACTTACAATGGCTTTAAGCCGAGTTGATATAGACATTGCAAACCTACTTTTAGATAATGATGCTATGTTGTTCGGAGAATTAAATTATAGCAAAGAATAAATGAACAAAACCGCCAAAAACTGGCGGTTTAATTACATATACTTTCTAATCAAACCTTGGATTTCGGCGGCAAGACCGGCAGCCTTAAGAAGTTTGTTATATTTGTTGCTTTTATCAGTCATATTAAAATATGCGTATAATAGCATATTTGAGACTAAATCTGCCTTTTCCATAATCTCTCGGATAAGGTCTTCAAATGTACCGTTATAGGTTTCATTGATGATTTTATAGTTTTTGATTTTTTTATGATTTTTATGCAAAAAACTATTAAAACTACTAGAGTTTGCAAAGTTTTTATATCCTTTACGATTTGTAATTGTCTCAATTAATACCTTCATATTATGTCCTTTTGATTATAAAGATATTTATGATTTTTTCAACTGTACATCCTATTGAATTTAAATAAAAATGCTGCTAAATCAGTGGATTATTACAAAAAATATTGATTTTGCGGCTTGACAGCTGATTCGTGATATGTTTAAATCAAATCGAACCGAGAGACATCGATAAGGTGTTTATCTCAAAAAGTGAATTTATAACCAACTTGTCCCACTTTTAAGCGGACTAAAAGGAGATTTAAATGAATACGAATATTTCGCATCAGAATATGGTGCAAGCGCTTATGAAGGCGTTATATCAAAATAATTTGCCCACAATTACAGATTTTTTAAACCAAGGGGTTAATGTTAATCTGCCGTATAACAATAACGGTTGGACACCTTTTATGTGGGTATGTAAAGAGTTTTATGAAACTGATATTATCAAACAATTCTTGGCTTATGGTGGCAATGTGCATTCACGCAACAAAGCCAGTGAAACTCCGTTTATGATTGCAGCCAAGAGAAGAAGTAATCCGGACACATTAGATGTTTTGCTTAAAGAAGGAAGCGATATTAACGCACAAGATAATTTAGGTAATACTGCTCTTATGAAAGTAGTTCAACATCCGCAAGCAATGATGCGTTTATGTGTAATTGAGTTTCTTATCAAAAATGGTGCCGATGTTGATATTAAAAACAATAAAGGCAAAGATATTTGGGACTATGTCGATAATCACAAAGGCTTAAATGAGTTTATCCTTTGTACATTATTAGAGAGGTGTGCAAATGACTAATATTCAAGAAATAGCCAAATTAAATGATGAGTTTAGAGCAAATCCTTCTCGTGGAGTACTGGTTTTAACCCAAGGTATCAGATGTAATACTTCTGAAGATATTGCAACCATTATAAACAAAGTTCGCAATTTCAATGACTTTAATAAAGACAACAATCCATATGGTGAAAAAGATTTTGGTGCATTTGAATTTAAGGGAAAGAAGATTTTCTGGAAAATAGATTATTACGACCGAGAACTTCTTTACATCTCGCCCGATGCCTGCAACCCAAAAATGACAAACCGTGTGCTTACCATAATGTATGCAGATGAATACTAGGAGGAAATATGAAATACGATATTATATGTTCCACAAGTGTAGATGAACTGATTAAATGGGTAAACCAAAAACTAAAACAAGGTTGGAAACTTCAAGGCGGAGTTGCCACAATGACACATCAACCGAGTTACACCGTGTTTTATCAAGCAATCATAAAATAACAGATTTTTGAAGACCGAAAGGCTGTGAGACTTATTTCCTTTCACTTGCAGCCTTTCATAGGAGAAAGCCATGACAAACAGTGAATTTGTAGATGATAAGAAAATTAAAGACATTTTGAACTTTATAAAATCAATGAAACATGCCGAGCAAATAAGAATGATGTTTTTGTGTTCCTTAAACGGTATGCGTTCAATCAATTTTGCCTACTTGCAAATCAAAGATGTTTTTAACGATGACTTGAAAATCAAAGATGTTATTTGCCTTGATTATGATAAAAACAAAGGTAAGAACAAATGCGAATATTATATGAATAGCCAATTAAAGAAAGAATTTTGCGAATATTTGAAATATCTTCAAAACAAATGGGCTGATAAACTTTCGCCGGAAACATATCTGTTTACAAGCCAAAAACTTAATAAGCCATATAACCGGGCATCAATAAGCAGGATGTTCAGTTCAATTTATAAAAAGTTCAACATCAAAGGTGCAAGTCATTTAGGTAGGCATTTGTTTGTATCAAAACTGGTAAACTCCGGAGTTAATATCTGTTTGGTACAAAAGTTAGCCAATCATAAAAACATATCAACTACACAGCATTACTTCAATTATAACCAACAAATGCTTGCTAATGCCGTAGAGAATGTGAAGATATGATAACACTAGATAAAATATGGTTTTTAGAGCGTTGTGATTTGATTTATCAAAATCGGTGCAAGTTGCAAAACAGACTTTGTGCCGATTTTGTGGTATCAGGTTTTGTTATAAATGCTTTTGCCAGTCCTTATTACTCATATAAGATTGATAAAATAAAACTAGGAAATTTAATCAAACTTTGGAACAATGGATTTGTTTATAATGATTTGCCTTTAATCCATTATAGCCAATCGTATGGAAACAACTCAACAAATATCGCTTACATTGATAACGGGAAACTAGTCAATCAAACATTTGCTTACCATGATGAGCAAAAATATATTCCGAATGAAGATGTGAAAGAGATTTTGAGAGATTTAAGAAAATAACAAAACTTCCTTTTTTGCTTGATTTTATATTTTATAGATAATATAATATCTATAAGTTAGTTAAATATCAATTAGGGATAATATAATGTCTTTTGTGTTAAAATCGCCGCTAGAGGTTATGCAAGATATTGCTCACAAAGCGAAAGCCAAACGTTTAGAGCAGAATTTAACTCAGCAAGGGTTATCTGTTCGTTCCGGTGTAAGTTTAGGAACAATTAAAAGGTTTGAACGCTTTGGAGAAATATCATTAAAATCATTAATTGATATTGCTTTAGCATTAGGGTGTATAGATGATTTTGAAGAATTATTTAAGAACAACCCCAAACCTCAAAGTCTTTTTGAAAAAAAAACTGACCAAACACGAAAAAGAGGAACAATAAAATGAGATTAAATGTATATTTGAATACTTATGGACAACGACTTTTTGCAGGTGTTTTGGAAGAACAAAACAAACGTATATTTTTTGAATATGCACCAGAGTTTATTCAATCAAACATTCCTTTATCACCATTTATGCTTCCATTAAAACAACAAGTTTATGAAGATGAGAAATATACATTTGATGGTTTATTCGGTGTCTTTAATGATAGTTTACCTGATGGTTGGGGCTGTTTGTTATTAGATAGAAAACTACAAAATAAAGGATTAAGTTATAACTCAATCACTCCTTTGCAACGACTATCTCTTATCGGCTTAAATGCGATGGGTGCTCTAGAATATGAACCCATAACCGAAATTGATAAAGAATTTGCCGGAGATATAGTGTTGGATGCTTTATCAATGGAAGCAGGAAAAATTTTACAAGGTAACAGTTCGGAAGTTTTAGATGAACTTTTATGTCTTAATGGTTCATCAGGTGGCGCAAGACCAAAAATCGTAGCACTTGTTTCAAAAGATAAACAAACATTGGTTCACGGTAACCTTACACAAGAAAATTATGAACCATGGATAATAAAATTTAATTCCTCTCTTGATGATAAAGACATTGGAGCAAAAGAATACATTTATTCATTGATGGCTAAAGATGCAGGAATTGAAATGCCCGATACCTATTTGTTCCCATCAAAAGACAGTAGTGGACATTTTGGTGTAAAACGCTTTGACAGAATAGATGAGGGGAAAGTGCATATTCATACAGCATGTGGATTGTTGCATGCAAGTCACCGTTTTGCTTCTTTAGACTATACATCTCTCTTAAAATTAACATCAATTTTAACCAAAGATGTCCGTGAAGTTGAAAAAATGGTCAGATTAATGATATTCAACATCAAATCCGGTAATAAAGATGACCACAGCAAAAACTTTTCATTTATGTTAACAAAAGATAATGTTTGGAAAATGGCGCCGGCATATGATTTAACTCCATCTCAAGGATTAAATGGTGAACAAACAGCAATGGTAAATGGTAAAGGAAAAAATATTACAAAAGAAGATTTTATAAAAGTTG
This sequence comes from Candidatus Gastranaerophilaceae bacterium, assembly GCA_045636305.1. Classification (GTDB taxonomy): domain Bacteria; phylum Cyanobacteriota; class Vampirovibrionia; order Gastranaerophilales; family Gastranaerophilaceae; genus RGIG2134. The sequence goes on from JAZTXF010000063.1 coordinate 4,248, forward strand.
CTGAGCCTTTTGGTTTTGATGCTAAAAAAGTAGAAGAAATTATAGAACAAGTTAGCGATGCTCTATCTGGTTACAAAAAATATGCAATCAATGTTGGGATTAAGTAATTAGTGATAAATGTTAAACAATGTTGGTATTTCTAATAAAGTTTAACATTTTTATTTTACTTGCAAAACGTCCTCTTATAAAACATTAGGAAAACTGCCTATTACAAAGAAAATGTTAAAGAATATCCATTCTTTAACATTTAATTATTTTGAGTATATGTAAAAGTCTATGTCTGGAAAATTAGTTGTTATTGCTGTAAAAACTTTTGTAGATTTTGTTTTTATGATATATCAAAATTATAGTAATGGTTATAGCATAACTCATGAGGGGTGGTTATTATGTATGATGAGATGATTAATTTTTTTAGGTCGGAGTATGATAAAAATATTCTAATTTACGGAAGAGAAACAATTTATGAGCCTCTGGATATATCGTATGAAGAGTTAAGTTATCATTTGAGACAGCAAAAACAAATAGGACTTCCGGTAAATTCGGTTTGTTTTGGAGTTAAAATAGGATTAAAGATTTCCGTCGGTGTAATTTTAATTTTTGAAAGGATATCATTCACAACAGCAAATGTTCCTTTATTAAAAAAGCTTTTTGAAGATACACAAGATGAATTTGGTGAGAAACTGGTAAGCGGTATATTCTTTATAGATTGTCAATTTAGCACACCGTTAGCAATAGATAAACCGATTGATGTTGATGTATGTTTCAGAAATTGTGTCTTCAAAAGGGATCTGATTGTTGCAAACAATATTAATACTAACGTAATTTTCAATAACTGCAAATTCAAAAACAAGTTTGAGTTTAAGGATATTCAAATTAACAATATGTTTTATGTAGAGAACTGCTTATTTTATGACAGCAGTCTTGTTAATTTGAGCCGAACAACTTTTAATGAAGCAGCAAACTGCGTTATGGAAAACAATCAGTTTTGCGGAAAGTTTGAAGCCGAAAACACAAAAATAGAGGGAAATGCAAAGTTTATTAATTTGGCATTTTTCAGTCCGTTCAAAATTAATTCATTAAAACTATCAGAAAATTGCGTATTCCAAAATTTTGCTTTTTATAATGCTAACAGTAAGGCAATGTTGGATGCACAAGAAAAATTTGCTCATACTTTAAGAAAAAATAAGTATCTTTTGGAAATAGAAGCACTGGGTCTTAATACCAACAAACAAAATGTAGGTTTTAATGATAGTAATTATCAGCAAGAGATCGCATCCGGATATTTGAAAATAAGTTCTGCTGCGGAGTTTCTTGGCATGTCTAAAGATAACTTGGCTAAGAAACGTATGGCAGATAAAAGGCAAATCACAAGAGAATCTATTCCATATGTTGGTGAAGGTAAGTCAATTGTATATCCGTTAGACGCCTTAAAAGCTTTCAAAGCAAGCGATTGGGCTTTATTAAAAGAACTGCGAGAAAAGTATGCAAAAAACGAATCTGCAAACTCCGATTCTGAGTGATTTTTATCGTTTTTTTGAAGATTTTGCATAAAAATCGTGAGAAAAAGAGCGATATTAAGATTTTTGCAGTAAGAAAAATTACATCGTTTTACATCCAAATACATCAATATACATCCAAAATGACTTTAGGCCGATTTGGAGGCAGAAATAACTATTTACAAATGGAAATTTTAAATCCACACTGATTATGTAAACGGCAATAAAGCCAAAAAATTTAACTGAAATCATTGAGTGTAAAACACAAATGGTAAGTAGCGGACAGCTAGTTTCCATACAGGATTTCTATACTCAATTTAACAGGAAAGGAAAAGAAAATGACTGTTTTAGCATATATCATCGCATCAATGGTAAGAAAATATTGTCTTAAAAGAGATGCAAAACGCTTAGAGAACATCGTTAATATGGCTCGCTTTGTGTACTAGGAGAAAGTTATGAATTACAGAATTGTAGCAAGAGTAGCAGATTATCTTCCGGAAGAAGTAGAAGAAGCTGGATTAAAACATTTTGCTTCCTGCCAATGGATAGGAATAAAACGCTACTGCAATGTCATAAATACTCCTCAAGGTGTTTATGGTTTTATAACCGCTCAAGGTGAGCTTCACTATTTAACAGAAAAACGATGGCCTTATGAAACAACAGATATAGTTTATATTCTGGAATGCCATAACTAACTAAAAATCTAACAAAACCAACAGTTTTAACACTAATTGGCGTAAAGGGATGCCTAAATGCCATACAGAATTATTATGCCTTTTTTAACTTTAACCTAAAAAATGAAAGGAAAAATACAATGACACATTGTTTAACTGTAGCAAGAACAAAAGACCATCCGTTTTTTGAACTATTGGAAGAAGCTCTTATCTACGAATGTGGTAATATTTCACTCGTAGGGAAATGGGAGAAAGTCTATGCCAATAAAGAAGAAATGATTTCTCAAAACAAAGATGAAATCAATTCAGAAGCAAAAGATTGTGATGGGAATTTGGACGAAGCCGTAAAATCTTTTATGGACAGTAATTTTTTGGAATATGGTAATGATAATGCAATTTATCACAAAGTATCTGCACAATTTGATTCTTTAGGCCTCGGATGGGATTATCCTGACCTCAAACTGGATGAAATAATGAAATACAAAGATGTCGTAGAGAAATCAAACAATGAGATAGCTGCCTTCATTGCTCCGGATTACGATTTTATATACAGCGACGAAGCCAAATGTCCGTTTGCAGATGATGACTTGGTTTACGTTATTAACGGACACCTATAACAACAAACTTAATAATTTTAACAAAACATAATTTTTGAAAGGAAAATAAAAATGAAAAACTTTTTAGCAAAATACAACGCAAACAAAATTGAAACTTCAAAAGATGAAGGATTACTTACACTTGAAAAGGCTCGTGAGCGTATTTTGAAACTTTTGACCGAGAATATGAAAAACTTCAAACATGATACTTGGGACATATCAAACCGTATGAATAAATTAATGACGGATACTGAGAAAAATTCCATCTTTACTCTTCGTTTAGGCGGTAAACGTATTGTTCGCTATTCTTTAGATTTGTTGAATACTGAACAAAAACTCAGTTTCTTGGCAGATTTTTATACCAGCGTTGCCGAAAGAGAGTTTGATGAAGATATTACAGAGTTCTTGGCAAAAGAGATTGATAACGCCAACATTCGTAAAAAAGAGGCAAACGAACGCCGTCGTAATAAAAAGAAAGAAGAACGTGAGCAAAAAGCTAAAGACAAGGAAGCTGAAAGAGAGCGAAGTTTAGCCATGGCACAACAAATGGCTCAAGAGACAGCCATTAATAATGCTAATATGTTGCTTCATATTTAGGCTCAAATATACAGGGGCTCATTTTTGAGCCCCTGTATAAAAAGCAGCCAAATCAATATATTAGCTTGCATTTGTAAGGAGATAATATAAAATGACAGCAGGGTTAAAAGAAGCATTGCGAAACATATCATCAGAACCTTTATCAGATGCACAATTAGAACAAGGTGCCAGACATTTAATAGGTTTTGCAAAATGTTTATTAATGATGCGACAGGAGATTTTAGAAAATGAAAGCAATAATACTAACGAGAGTATCAACGAAGATGCAAGAAGAGGGGTTAAGCCTACTTGCTCAGAGTAACCGTCTGCACGAATATGCAGATAGAAAAGAACTGGAAGTTATCAGAACCTTTGAAATTGTTGAGAGTTCTACTCGTGGTCAACGTAAGCAATTTATGGAAATGATAAACTTTTGTAAGAAACAGAAGGAAATCATTGCTATTGTTGCCGATACTGTTGACCGTGTACAAAGAAGTTTCAAAGAAAGTGTACTTCTTGATGAATTAATGCGACAAGATAAAATTGAACTTCATTTTTACAGAGAAGGTATGGTATTAAACAGTAAATCCTCATCAGTTGATATTATGAGATGGGATTTTTCGGTGATGGGAGCAAAAGCATATGTTTTGCAATTATCCGAGAATGTCCGTCGTTCTACCGAACAAAAAAACAGAAATGGCGAAATTACAGGACAAGCTCCTATAGGATATGAAAATTATACAGATGAAAGAGGAAAAAAGTTTATTCGTCCTAAAGAAGCAGAAGCTGTAATTATTCGCAAATGTTATGAAATTTATTCTTTGGGCAATACAAGTGTTTCCGAATTACAACATTATGCAAATATGATGGGATTAAGAAATGCTAAAGGCGGAGAGATTTGCCTTAATTCTATGCATAATATATTAGGAAATCCTTTTTATTATGGTGAAATGCGTACCAAAAGAGGCATTATGCCACATGTTTATAAACCGATAGTAAGCAAAGAATTATGGGATTTATGTCAAAAACAGAAAGCGATTAGAGGTGGACAATATACAAAATCATCTGAAATAAAATTTCTTTTCCGTGGTTTAGTTACTTGTGGCATAACTAACAAAATATGTCAGTGTGAATTAAAAAAAGGAATATTCAGCTATGTAGCATGTTGGCACAAAGATAAAACAAGAATGTATATTCGTGAAGAAGAGTTTATTAGTCGTTTGAGCTCAATTTTAAATTGTATAAGTCTACCTGAAAATATTATAACAGAACTACAACAAGAACTTAAATCCGCTAAGGCATCTGAAAGAAAATTTAATTCTGAAGAAATTAAAAAGCTTAAAGCAGAACAAGAAAAACTTAAACAAAAGATGGATAAATTATTTGATTTAAGACTTGATGGAGAACTGGATAGAGGGGCATTTGATACGAAACGGAACGATATACAGCTAAAAATAGAACGCATTAAAAGAAAAATAACTTCTCATGAAAAAGCGGATATCTGCTTTGATGATACAATTTTAGGTCTATTAGATATTGCTACACAAGCAGGATACTTTTTTGAAAAATCAACTAATTATGAAATGAAAAGACTTCTGTTAAAATTTGTATTTGAAAACATTACTTTGACTGAAGGTAAAATCAGTTACAAGTTAAGATTTCCTTTTAATGAATTTGTTAATATCAACACTTCGAAAGGAAACATAGCCTTACCGCTCGAACCAATGCAAACCGTTGTAGAGCAAAGGTTGCATGGCAATGATAACAAAAATATTCAAATGAGAGCACACGAACCGCTCGAACTCGCTGTAAGCCTTAAAAATCAAGGGTTAGCAGAAATTTCTGCTAACCCTATCCAAATTGGCTGCTTCACCTGGACTCGAACCAAGATTGACGGAGTCAGAATCCGCTGTCCTACCATTAGACGATGAAGCAACATAAAACTAGAATTTTTCTATGTTATTTATCCGAAAATGTCAATATAAAAACTCTATACATTTATATTTTTTGGTATAGACTATCCTGAGGGAAAAGAGGGACAGATAATGAAAATTATAGAAAAATACTATACACCCAAAGGGGTAAAAATAAATATATTGGGAATTAAAATATCTTTATCCCAAGAGAGCAGTTTATTTCCGTTGGTTGTTAAACCTCATATTTCGGTTATTGTTCCTGTTTATAATGTTGCTCAATATTTGGAAGAATGTTTGGACAGTATCATAAACCAAAAATTTTGGCAGTTGCAAATAATTTGTGTTAATGATGGCTCAACCGATAATTCTTTGGAAATTTTGAAAAAATATCGTAAAAAAGATAAAAGAATAAAAATTATAAACCAACATAATCAAGGTTTATCTGCCGCTCGTAATGTCGGTTTGAAACATGTCAAAGGCGAATATGTTATGTTTGTTGACAGTGATGATAAAATGACAGGCGAGGCTTTTTCTGAGCTGTACGACTATATGAACGAAACAATGGCGGATTTTTGTATTTTCGGCTGTAATGTTTGGAAAAATGATAAATATATAAAACTTAAAAAATGTCAGGATTTTTACCAACAAAAACAGAATGAAGTTTTTTCATATAAAGATATTTATGATAAAATATTTATCAAATGGAATGTTTGGTTAAAAATATTCAGAACTTCATTTTTGAAGGAAAATAACTTACTGTTTCCGGTCGGAAAAATTTATGAAGATGTAATATTTCACATAAAAACAATGCTGAAAGCATCAAAAATTTGTTTGTATAATGAAGTCTTTTATTGTTATAGAGCCGATAATCCTTCTTCTATTATGAATACGTCAAAAAGTAGTCGTAAAAGCCTTCATATTGTGGATGCGATTGATATGGGATATGATTTTATTGATAAAGAGAAAAAAATAAATGAACTCTTGTCATATTTTTGTGCGTTTGTAGTGAGTGAAACCACAGGATACTTAAAAACTACACCTCCGGATATAAAAAAGTTATTGGCTCAAAAAATAACAGATTGGCTTGACACTCACAATGATGTTAAAGATGTTATTATGTCGGAGGAACAATACTCCGAATATGTCAAATTACTTGAAGAATCACTATCTTAAATGTCAAAAAAAAGCTCCGAATTTTCGGAGCTTTTGCTATTTTATTTCTTTTCTTCCAAATCAAGTTTGATATGCAGTTCATTTAATTGTTGTTCGGTAACAAAATTAGGTGCTTGCATTAACAAATCTTGAGCTTTACCGTTAAGCGGGAATAAAATTACGTCACGAATAATCGGTTCATCCAAAATCAACATAACCAATCGGTCGATACCGTATGCAGAGCCTGCGTGCGGAGGAGCTCCGAATTTGAAAGCGCTAATCATTCCGCCGAATTTGTTATCTACAACCGAATTATCATATCCTGCAATTTCAAATGCTTTGTACATAATTTCAGGTTCATGGTTTCTTACCGCACCTGATAACAATTCCGCACCATTGCAAACGAAGTCATATTGATATGCCAAAATATCCAAAGGATTTTTGTTAAGCAAATCGTCCATACCGCCTTGAGGCATAGAGAACGGGTTGTGAGAAAATTCGACCGCTCCTGTTTCTTCGTTTTCTTCATAGAACGGGAAATCAACAATCCAGCACATTTTGAAACTGTTTTTATCAACTAAATTCAGTTCTTCGCCGACTTTATTGCGAAGTCTTCCGCTAAACTTGTCAAACTTCATTCCTTTACCGACCATAAACAATACGGCATCGCCTTCTTCGGCGCCGAATGTTTGTTTGAGTTCATTCATTTTCTCATCATTTAAGAAACGTGCGATACCTTTTGCACCGCCGGAAGCTAAAGCAACATAGGCAATTCCGCCCATTCCTTCTTCTTTTGCGTATGCATCTAATTTATCAAAGAAAGAACGAGGTTTGTCGGCAATTCCTTTAACGGTCATTGCTTTAACAATTTTTCCTTCTTTTACTAAATTATCATATACGCCAAATCCTGTATCACCAAAGAATGATGTAGCATTTTGCAATTTTAACGGGTTACGCAAGTCAGGTTTATCCGAACCGTATGTCATCATTGCTTCACGGAACGGGATGCGGACAAACGGAGCTTGGTCAACTGTTCTGCCGTTTGCAAATTCATTGAAAATAGTGCCCAAAGTGTGTTCTATTACTTTGAAAACGTCTTCTTGAGTTGCAAAACTCATTTCCATATCCATTTGATAAAATTCGCCCGGAGAACGGTCAGCACGAGGGTCTTCATCTCTAAAACACGGAGCAACCTGAAAATATCTGTCAAAACCGGAAACCATCAATAATTGCTTAAATTGTTGCGGAGCTTGAGGCAGGGCATAAAATTTGCCCGGATTGATACGAGAAGGTACCAAAAAGTCACGAGCTCCTTCCGGCGAAGATGCTGTCAAAATAGGAGTTTGATATTCGGTAAAACCTTGTTCTCTCATCAACTCTCTTGTGCGTTGAATAACGGCAGAGCGAAGCAAAATGTTTTTGTGGATTCTGTCTTTACGCAAATCCAAAAAACGATACTTAAGACGTAACTCTTCCGGAGCATCATCTTCAATGGCAATTTGGAAAGGTAACATTTCGGCTTTAGAGTAAACAACCAAACCATCAACCTTAATTTCAATTTCTCCGGTCGGAATATTTTTATTAATGCTTTCTCTGATTACGGCTTCACCATCGATTCCGATAACCGATTCTACTCTCAATTCCTGAATTTGTTCAAATAAAGGAGACGCACTATCAAAAACGCATTGTGTAATACCGTAATGATCTCGTAAATCGACAAAGCATAAGTTACCAAGGTTACGTTTGCGATGTATCCAACCGGCGAGTTTAACTCTCTTTCCGGCATCGGAAGCTCTGAGCTGTCCGCATGTAAAATTACGATATTGATTCATTTTATTTTCCTATTGTTTAAGTTTATTAACGGAGAAGTATTATTAAGCTAAAATAAATGAAAATCAATATCAAAAACAAAAAACTTTACATTTTAAAACAATATTAAGTATGTTTATGTAAAAATTGTGCAGAAATGAGGAATTTGTAATGCAATTAATATATAACACCAGTGAATTAAGAAATTTATGTACTCGCCTGTCAAATTATGATTTTTTGGCCGTTGATTTAGAGTTTATACGCGAAAAAACATATTATCCGTTGTTGTGTTTAATACAGGTTGCAAGCAAAGACGAAGCGGCAATTATCGACCCTTTAGCACCGGATATGGATTTAAATCCGTTTTTTGAATTGATGCAAAATGATAAAATCGTAAAGGTTTTTCATTCTTGTCGTCAGGATGTAGAAATTTTATATCAGCTTTCGGGGAAAGTTCCGCAGCCGTTATTTGATACGCAAATAGCAGCAATGGTTTGCGGTTTTGGTGAAAGTATAGGATATGAGCGACTTGTAAAAGCGGTATTAAATATCGAACTTGATAAAACAGATTGTTTATCAAATTGGCAATTACGCCCCTTAAATGAACATCAGCTTGAATATGCTTGCGGAGATGTTACACACCTTATTAATGTTTATGAATATCTTAAACAACAACTTGAAGAAAAAGGAAGAGTTGATTGGATTAAAGAAGAAGTAGATGTTGCCTCAAGTGAGAAAACTTATGTAACCGAACCGCTAGAGGCATGGGAACGTATTAAATTTCGTTCTCATAACAGCAAGGTATTATCGAATTTGCGTGATTTAGCTGCTTGGCGAGAAAAAAGAGCGCAAGATAAAAATGTTCCGAGACAAAGTATTATAAAAGATGATGTCTTAACAATGATTGCTACTGCCAATCCTCAGAGTAGAGAAGATTTGGAAAAAATCCGAGGTATGCGTAAAGATGTAGCAAACGGAAAACTTGCCGATGAGATGTTAGAGGTGTTGTCTAATGTAAAAGTTGACAATAAAATCAGTAAACAAAAGAAAAACGATACATATAACAGTATTCCTTCATTGGTTGAAATGTTTAAGATGTTGCTCAAAATTGTAAGTCAGGAAGAGGGGGTTGTGGCACGAATAATTGCCACTGATACCGATTTGCAAAAGTTGGGAGCATACAAGGACAAAGATTGTGCCGTATTAAGCGGGTGGCGCAAAGAAATCTTTGGTAAGAAAGCCTTAAAACTACGTGATGGAGCACTATCTATTCACTATAATCCTAAAACTAAAAATATCGAGTTTTTAGAGAAATAATCTAAGCTGTTTATATAAAAAAGTCCTTTTCTCGTGTTGAGAAAAGGACTTATGACGTCTGACAGGCTATAATTAGTCTGTGAGTTTGTGTTCCATTGCTTTGAGGAAGCAATCGCAGAGGTCTTTGACAGTACTCTCGGCAGTAAGCTTAAAGTCCACCTGACAATCGAGCTTTTCTGATGCACGCTTGACGATATTCTTCATATATGCGTCATAGATGTACAGGTCGCGATTGAACGTTTCAGTTCCTTTCAATTCGAAAGCCAATCGTTTGAGCTTGTCTTCAGATTCAGGAGTAATCTCGGGGAGATAAATTCTGCCCTTAAGCCACATATTCAAAAGACGAGGACCGCGGAAATTGAGTTCCTCAATAGTGATAGACATCTTTACTGTGTCGATCACATGCTGCTTAGATACATTAGTTTTCATAACCGTAATGTTATTTTAAGTGAGTATAAAAATTTATTTATAATAGATTTCAATGCGAGCACTATCTCATATTTTTCCGATTCGTTCAAGAGTTGTTTTTTGAATATTAAAAAAATATTTTTTTAGAAAAATAACTTGCATTTTGGACAAAAATATGTAAAAATTGTTCGTAGATGATACAAAAATATAATTCGGAGGTTTCCATGGCAAAAAGATTACCTGACGGTGAACACAGAGAATATTATGAAGACAGATCTCTTAAAGCCGTTTACACAATAAAAGACGGAAAAAGAGAAGGTACATACACAGAATACGCACAGAACTCTGATAGAGTGGTGTTAACCGAAGAATATCGAGACGGAGTACTGCATGGAGAACGAGTTAAATATGATAGGTGGCATGAAGTAAGAGAAACCTACGAAAATGGTACATTGACAGAGCGACGTTGGAGTGACAGTTACTACGAAACGTATGATAAAGACGGAAATGTCTCTCGCGTGGTTCGTGGTTCTACGGATATGCAGTACAAAGATGGTAAAGAATATGATGGTCATCATATGGTGCGTTGTGGAGATCCGAGAGATGGAGATACAGGTTATATTGAATATACATTAAAAGAAGGCAAATATCATGGTTCTTACCATGATGACGAAGCCGGAGTATATGCAACATACAACATGGGAGTTCTCCACGGGAAATATTCAGCTAGACAGGCAGACGGTAGTACTAAAAAGGGAGAATATAACAACGGGCAGTTTACCGGAACAATTACCTCTAAAGATGGTACAAAAGTAGAAAGTTATGTTGACGGAAAACTTGATTGCACAACAACATATCAATCTGCTAGAATAGACTGGAAAGGTGATATAGTAGAAACAGGAAAAGTGGTGTCTGTAATTCGTACTAATGGAGAATGTTGCGAATATAATGGTGATGTTTTAGTAAGAAGATACGAACAAAAGGACGGAGTAAAAGAAGGAATATATGAAGAGTTTGATCCCCAAAAGGGCTGGTTAAAGGAAAGTTCTTTGTATCATGACGGAAAAATAAAACAGAAAACAGAATATTATAGTGACGGCAATGTAGTGGGACAAGAAAATACTTCTGATGGTGAACACAGAGAATATTATGAAGACAGATCTCTTAAAGCCGTTTACACAATAAAAGACGGAAAAAGAGAAGGTACATACACAGAATATGCCCAAAATTCAGATAGAGTGATATTGACTGAAGAATATCAAGAAGGTATTTTGCATGGCGAACGCGTTGAATATGAAAGTTATAGCGATAGACCGAAATTAAAAGAAACTTATGAGCATGGTACAATAACCGAACGCAGAAAGTTTGACGGATATTTTAAAGATTCTGAATATTGCGAAACATATAGAGACGGAGAACTATATCACTTACGTGATAAAAGTTGGCGTACTGATATTGATATGTACTATAAGAATGGAGAGGAATATGAAGGAACACATTACTATACAATAAGAGTTGGTGGTAGAGATGGTGATGACTATGATACTAGATACACTCTTAAAGATGGTAAATATCACGGAAGATATTATGACGAATATGCCGGTATAGACGTTAATTATGATATGGGAGTTCTCCACGGGAAATATTCAGCGAGACTGAAAGATGGTAGCTTAAAAGAAGGGGAATACAACAGAGGAGAGTTTGTTGGGACAATAACATCTAGAGATGGTTTAAGGGTAGAACAAGTTGGTGAAAATATTAGTCAATTTACTGGAACAATAACATCTAAAGATGGTACAAGAGTAGAAAGTTGGATAGATGGAAAACTTGATTGTACAACAACATATGAGACTGCAGAAGTAAATCGTTGGACAGGAAAGGTGGAATCTCATGGAAGAGTTACTTCAGTAGTTCGTCCTAATGGAGAATGTTGCGAGTATAAAAATGGTAAATTGGTAAAAAAATATGAACAGAAGGACGGAGTTAAGGATGGAAAATATGAAGAATTTGATCCTCAAGGTTGGACTAGAGCCGAAGGACAGTATAAAGGCGGTAAATTAAGCGGATTTTATAAAGAATATAACAGCGATGGTACGGTTGCTTCTCGTCGTTTTTATAAAGACGGAAAAGATATGACACCGCAAAGAGAGACAATGCGTAAGGCTGCGGAGGAACACGTGTTTTCTACAGAGGGAGTTGCTCCACGACAAACTAAATTGCAAAAAGCCAAAGTTGCTATTAAAATGGCTATTGCGGGCATGAGGGAAGGTAAGAGCTAAAAAATATATAATATCTAAAACACAAAAAAGACATCGGAGTTAAATCCGATGTCTTTTTTGTGTTGTTACCAAACTTGTTAGTCGATTATTGTATCTTCTTCAAGTTTTGGATTCTTTACAAAGAACTCTTTGAATGTTGAGAAGAAAGACTTAAATTGTCCGTTCTTTATCAACATCAAACGTTTCTTGTTTTCAGTTAGGAACTCCCATTGTTCAGCTTTAACAGCAGCCTCGAAAACTTCTTCCGAGTTAACGGCAGTAGCCAGCCAAGAATTCCAGTCAATGAACTCATACTTACGATGTCTGGCGAGATAGGTCCACTTCTTGTCTTCTACAAGAATTTCAGGGTGTCCGCACTGAACGAGCCATGTGTACTCACCTTTATCACGCAAGAATTCTCGTCCTTGTTCTGTCTCACACATACGACGAATAGGTTCGGGGATAATAGAGCTTATTTTCTTACAATGTTCATAAATAACATTGAGCTTGCCTGCTTTCATAAGGATTTTTACACCCTCAGCCTGCCACTCTGTGCACATAAACCATCCGTATTGTCCAAGCTCCAAAATTCTGTCTTCCATATTGTTCTGGCGAAGAATTTTTACGGCCTTCGAAATATAGCCGTTTGAACTGGAGATAACCGAAGCATTGTGTCCGTTGTAGTCGTTGATGATGAGATCAAACTTGCCATGCTTAGCCAAAATTTCATAGCATCCTTTTTTACAAAGAGCCTTCCAGTCTTCTACCTCCTCATACATTGAGGGAGTAAATTGCTGATAGCAGCTCTGCCATACCTTAGATCTTTCGATTCTCTCAGCCACAAAATGTGCTGTCTCAACTTCTCCTTTGCACATAACAAGATAGTTAAGCATTGTTTTGTTCATTCCTTTGAACGTAAAATCTGTATCCCAGATTTTATCAAGTACTTCGTCTTGTCCGCAGTTGTGAAGAAGATCGAACAGATAGATGTTAAAGCAATAGCCTTTGCTTGCTAACTCGGTAAGTCTGTCATAGTTACCTTTTTGAATAACTGACTCAAGAACTTTGATTTGTTCTTCTGTCGAAAGCATGTCCGACAAAAATTGATTTTTAGTGTCCATAATTATTGAATATTTTAATAGATTTTTCTAACAACAGAATATTTTATTTTGACAAAATTTGCAAGAACTTTTTTGTCAAAAAATGATATTTTGAATAAAAAAAGAAAATTTGTTGCAACATCAAGGTAAATAGGCTATACAAAAACTAATTTTTTGCAAAGAAAGGAAAACAAAAATGGTTATGTTTATAACTTTGGCTTTATTACTGATATTCTCAACTCCGGTTTTAGCTAATCCTGCTTGTGCGGTTTGCACTGTTGCAATAGCTGCTTCACTGGAAATAGCTCGTTATTTTGGTGTTGATGATAGTGTTATCGGCGTTTGGGCCGGTGCGTTTTTAGCTATTCTTGGATATTGGTTAATAGCTTGGTTTGATAAGAAAAAATGGAATTTTCCCGGTCGTGATTTTTGGCTCATCAGCTTGAGTGTTGCGATGATAGGTTTTATGTATATAAAAAATTTAGTATATAGTCCGGAACCGATTTTAATCTTTTTCATTGATCCGTTTTTGTTTAGCGTAATACTTGGTGCGGTTACTTTGATTTTAGCGAATAATTTTTATCAATGGATGAAAGCTAAAAACGGCGGACACGCACATTTTCCGTTCGAAAAAGTTGCGGTTCCCGTACTTGCATTAGCACTTTTGAGCGTTTATTTTAACTATTATCCGTTGTGCCAAAAAGCAAACGAGTTGTATAATTTCTAGGAGATAGCAATGTCAAAAGAAAATAAAATAAAAGAATTTGTAGAAAAAATCGATGCAACTAAAAAAGTAAATCCGAAAGATTTGTCTTCGGACCAAGATTTGACCATAGCTATTATGAATTTAATATCTATTGAAGAACATTTGATGTTTTCGGGTGCAAAAACCGGAAAAAGTTCTTATTATGATTTGATAGAGCAGGTTAGAGAAACTCGTAAAAATCTTATGCTGAAAGTTATTCCCGAGTATGAGGGCGAAGTTTGGTGTATTTCTAAACACTTATTGTCGGCTTCTATGCGTTTGATGGAAGTAGGAACCAAACAACAAAGTTTAGGTCATAAGAAAGAAGCCTATAAGCTTTTTGACCAATCTTATGAACTATACTGCTTGTTCTGGGGATTGAATATGAAATTGCTCAATCTTGAAGATGTTAAATGGATTGAAGACAGTTTTGACGATGTGAAAAAGTTGACTAAAGAGCTTACTCAACCGGTAGAGGTTGCAGAAGAAAAAAAGGAAGAAGTAAAAGAAGAAGTTCCTGCTCCTGAAGACCAAAATACTTTTTCAAAAATAAAGGCATTTGTTCGTAAAGCAGTTGACTGCTGTATTGAATAATAATCGTCAGATAAAACAACAAAAACTCCGTAGGTTTTAACAACTTGCGGAGTTTTTTGTTTGAATGATTATAGAGTTTATTTATTATATTTCTCTATCAAGCGTTTTGCTTCGACAATATCATTCATCGGTATTTCGATGTCGCCGATTTTTTGCCCTGTTTCGTGTCCTTTTCCGGCAATAACCAACATATCGCCTTGCTCCAAATGAGAGATAGCATATTCAATAGCTTTAATTCTGTCGCCGATACCGGTTGCATCAGGACATTTTTCCATAATTTCCCTACGAATTTGTTCGCCGTCTTCACTACGCGGATTATCATCGGTAACGACGATTTTATCGGCCAAAATGTGGGCAATTTCACCCATAATCGGACGTTTAGTTTTATCTCTGTCTCCACCGCAACCGAAAACGACCCACAATTTATTTTGTGTATGATGACGCATTGTTTTTAATACGTTTTCCAACGCATCGGGAGTGTGGGCATAGTCAACATAAACAGTAGCTCCGTTATTCAATTTTCCGACTTTATCAAGTCTTCCGCAAGCTCCTTTAATATTGGGCAAATAATCCACGATTTTAGCCTCAAATTTGCCGTTAAGAGCCGTAACCATGCCGACAGCACACAAAACGTTCATTGCTTGAAATTCGCCGATTAGCGGAAGTTCTATATCATATTTTTCTCCGAAAATTTCCAGCTCTAAACTTTGTCCGTCGCCGTGAGCTGTTCTGTTTATGATTTTTATGTCGTTTCCGTTATATCCGTATGAAATAACTTTAATATTTCTTTTATCGCAAATATCTTTAAGTTCTTCAAATTCCTTAATATCTGCGTTTAAAACAGCAGTTCCGTCATTTTCTAAAATTCGAGAGAATAACTGTTTTTTTGCCTCAAGATAATTTTCCATTGTCAAGTGATAGTCCAAGTGGTCTTGAGTAAA
>JAZTXF010000064.1:0-31647 GCA_045636305.1 Candidatus Gastranaerophilaceae bacterium
TTGAACGTTAAAGAAGGTTCTTTGCCTGTAACAGAGAAAAATACAAAACTTGTAATGAGTTTGCCAATGTTCCCTGAATTAACAGAAGAAGAACAAAAATACGTTGTTGAAACAGTTGTAAAATGTTTAAATCAAACAAAAACAGCGGTGTAAGATTTAACGTTAATAAAAAAGCCCCAATTGGGGCTTTTTTTAATGAAGTTATTGTCATTCAGAATGGGTAAATGTATACAAAAAAAGAGGCGAAAGCCTCTTTTTGTTTATGCTTCTACGTTAAACAGTTGAAAGAACTAGTTGGTTCTTCAGGTTTAATTGGTTTTTCACTATCGGCGCCTTTATTATGGGTCTTTTCAACTGCTGGAGCCGTAGGCGTTTCAGCAGCAGTTTCTGACGCTTGTGCAACTGTTTGACTAACTCTTGTATTAACAGTAGGTGTTGTTGTTGAAGATGTAGATGCAACTGGTGCTTCAGTTGTAGAATTTGTATCATTGCCCCCGGCTTGTGCAACTGTTTGACTAACTGTTGTATTAACAGTTGGTGTTGTTGTAGTACTTTCTGCGTCAGGCCCGCCTTTCATTTGTCTGATATCATCTTCTGCTTTTGCTTTTTTAGTACTAATATCTGCTGTCTTTTTGTCATATTCTAATTTAGCATTATTTAATTCTTTATTAGCTGTTTTTGTTTCGTTTTGAGCTGTAGTTAACTCCTCATTAGCCTCAGATAATGCGCCCTTTTCATCATTAATTTGGTCTTTAATATCATTTAATTCATCTTTTTGTTTTTCAAGTTTATTCTTTAGTTGTTCAAGTTCTTTTTTAAGGTTTTCAATTTTTGTTTTTGCTGCACTTATAGCTTGTTCATTTCTGGGGGTTTCTTTTTCAAGGTTTGATAACTCTTCCCTAGCAGTAGTTAAAGCTGTATTTGTTTTTTCTATATTTGCATTTGTTCCCTCAATTTCTTTTTGTTTTGCGGTTTCTTGTGTGCCTAAATTTTTCAAGTTTAATTTATGTTTATTTACTGTTTGTTGTGATTGTTTCTCTTTATTTTGCGCTGCTGTTAATGTTGCCTGTTTAGAAGTTACCGCTTCATACAAAGGAGTTACTTCTTCAGCTGCTTTATTATACTCTTGTACAGATAATAAATCTTGAGCATCTTTGTCTGTGATTTGTCCGTATGATGCTTTAGATATTGTTCCACCTACAGAAGGCATATTACCACCTGCCTGCACAGGAGCGTCAGAAGAGAAAGCTTTAGAAATTGCTGTGCCTAATCCTGCCAACAAACCGCCGCCAAGCATAGCAAACGGCATAGGTCCGACGGCATTGAATACGTCCATAAATCTGTCCCAGTTATCTTTTTTGTATGAACCGCAACAGCCACCGCCAAATATATTGCCAAGGCCATTCATCAATGAATTATAGCCCATATTGTTCCAGCCGCCCATATTATAGTTTCCGCCATAATTAAAGATTGGCACGTTATAATGTCTACCATTCAAGAACACATTTCCTTTTGGACGTGGTCCACAGTGTCCATGGTTTTTAAATATGTTAATTTGAGTTTTGCCATTTGACGTAATAGTAGTACCACCTGTTCTCACTGTTGTTGTGGTGTTAGTGTTAGGTTGTTTTGCATACTTTCCGACAAAATTTGCTAATCTTGGTGCTTCTGCCATTTTAGATCTCTTTCTTTAACTCTCGTATATATAAATAAAATATTTATGATATAAAAAATTGCCTGAAAAGCATGCTCAGACATGGTTTTGAAGGGTTAAAACCCTTATATAATAATCATCATGAGATTGTAACAATTTTGTTACATTGTATATACGTAAGAAATACAGTCTGTCATCCAGAGGGAAAGGAACGACCGAAGGATCTCCGACGAAGTAGGTCAAGAATGGTGCATACTGGTTGACCTGCTACGCAGGAGATTCTTCACCCGCTTTACGGATTCTGAATGACAGAGCCCCCCCACAATGATATATGTTTTGATATTTTTCTTAAAAAATGCTATCATTGTAACCGAAGAATACAATTAGTTGGGAGATAAAAACATGAAAAACATATTTAAATCTTTTATCCCGGTAGCCCTTAGCTTATTTCTGTCCGCATCTTATGCCTTCGCAGAACCGACATTCAGTGACTTGTCCGAAGAGCATTGGGCTTACCCGCAAATACAACAATTAGCGAAAGACGGCATTGTTGTTGGTTATCCTGACGGAACTTACAAACCTGATGAAAAAATAACAAGAGCTGAATTTGCCTCTATGGCAGTGAAAGCTCTTAAACAACAAGATGCGGAGCTTACTGATATTATTGATTTTGAAGATGTTCCTCAAGATAATTGGGCTTGGGAAAATATTCAAAGAGCTGTTCGCTTTGACTTGATTGAAGAAACAGATGATAACAAATTCCGTCCTGAAGACAGTGTTACAAGAGCAGAATGCTTAGAAATAGTTATTAATTCTCTCACTACAGATGAGCTTTCATACGAACAAGCAAAAGAAATTCTTGAGAAAAAATATATTGATACACACACCATCCCTGAATGGTTTATAATCAAAGCAGGAAAAGCTGAAGTTTTAGGTATTGTTGTTACAATTCCGGGTAATGAAGCACAAATGTTTGCAACAAAACCTGCGACAAGAGCTGAAATTGCAGCATTTCTTTTTAATATGATTGAACAAGTAAAACTTGCCCCTAATAAAAAAATTGCAGAAGTTTTAAAACCGATAGAGGCTGAGGGGATTGTTATTGAAGATGCAATTGTAAAAGGAAATATTGGTATTATCCCTGCAGGAACGGTTATTCCTGTAATTATGAAAGATAACCTAAGCTCTCAAACAACACCTGTAAGCGAAGTTTTTGAGACAAAAATTGCTAAAAATTTAATTACTCCTCAAAAATATTTGCTTATAAAAGAGGGAGCCATTGTTAAAGGAATTCTTATTGATAAGAAAAAAGCTTTGCTTATTATCAGAAACGGTAAGCTTGCGCTTAATTCTAAAGTAATAACTACAACAAATGATCAAACAGCAACATTTTACGGCGTTGCTGAAACAAATCCTGAATTAAGTATTTGGAGAAAAATATTTAAAGGATTAAAGGTTGAGTATACAGAAGGAGAGGTTGTTCCTATAAAACTTATTAAGACAATGAAAATAGACCTTACTAACAGTTGGATAATTGAGTAATTTGAAAAATTAAGAGGCGGTTCTAAAACCGCCTCTTTTGTATGAAAAATTTAGTTTAAAAATCTTCCGGTAAATAAAAATCATTTTCGTTTAAAATATCCAGTATTTTTTCATATTCTTTGATGTTTTTAACTAAATATTGATAATTTCTTACAATATTTATTACATCGTAACTTGATAATAAAATTTTTCGTCTGCCGCCTTGTATGTTTTCAATAACTTTTGCCATATTTCCTCTCTTTCATTTAGTCTTTTTATCGGCAAAATTTTTTCTACATTAAATTATCAAATATAATTTCCATAAATTAATTTAGGAAAAGTATTTCATATTGTAAAAATCATTTGAAAATAAGCAATAAAAATTATAATCTTGTTTTAGAATAGACAGAAAAGGTGAAGTGTGTCATTGAATCAGTTATCAAATAATCAATTTATCTCGCAAAAACCTATGAACTATGCTCATAAGGCAAAGTTCTCCGGTCAGTATTCGTCCTACACATCTAATAATTCTTTTTTTGATGAGTTCAGCCAATCTGATACTGAGACGGCAAAAAGTACCGGAGCAATTTTAGCTTTAGGACTTTTAGCCAGAAACATATTACAAAAAATAACAAATAATATGTTTACAAATTATTTTTCTAAACACCAAAATATAAATGAAGAACAAGTAAAAAATTTGGGTTTAAAAATTCTTGAAGATAAAGGCTTGATGAAAAATCCTACAGAAATAATAACGCCTCAAGGCTCTGTTTATACTGATAAATTAAAAAAATTAAAATTGATTATTGATAAAACCGGACAAGATGCACATTTTGATTACGTAAA
The DNA here is from genome assembly GCA_045636305.1 of Candidatus Gastranaerophilaceae bacterium. Lineage (GTDB taxonomy): Bacteria > Cyanobacteriota > Vampirovibrionia > Gastranaerophilales > Gastranaerophilaceae > RGIG2134. The sequence goes on from JAZTXF010000064.1 coordinate 4,022, forward strand.
TAAAGCAATCAAGGTTACAAAAAATACATTAATTTCTTTACCTCATGAAATTGGACACGCGGTTCAAGAACACAACACAAGCATATTAAAAAAATTGCAAAGATTTCGCGGGAATTATGCCTTCTTAGCATTATTATTATACGGTTTGGGAAGAAACAAGTCTACAGATACAAAAGAAAATAAAAGTCTTTTGGGTAAATTCCAAGATACATTACATAAATATAATTTATTAATTCCGTTGCTTGCTTTTAGCCCTGAGTTGATTACAGAATTTGCGGCGTCTAAAATAGGTTTAGATGCCATGAAGAAAGCTAATGCCCCAAAACAATTGATAAATGCGGCTCGCAAACACTATGCGGTAGCTTTTTGTACGTATTTAGCATTGCCGTTATTTGCGGTAATAGATAATTTTATATTGCGTAAGGCGTCAAAAAATTAGTTCTGCAAAATCCACTTTGAATGACAACAAATTGCTTGTCATTCATCACAAGTTTTTGTTTTCTTTATAAATTAATAACGCGCAAGATATTTGTCTATTTCCCATTTAGAAACAAAAGTTCTAAAAGAATCCCACTCTTGGCGTTTAGCTTGCATAAACTCGTTAAAAATATGTTCGCCCAATGCTTGTTTTGCGACCATGCTTCTTTCCATGCAGTCCAATGCTTCTGCTAAAGACCCCGGTAAGGCATCTATTTTCTGTCTTTTCTTTTCTCGTTCTGATAGTTGATAAACATTAGTGTCGACAGCAACAGGTGGTTCTATTTTGTTTCTTAATCCATCAAGGCAAGCCTCTAAAATAGCTGCAAAAGCAAGATATGGGTTACAAGACGGATCAGGTGAGCGCAGCTCAACACGAGTTGCATTTCCTCGTTTTGCGGGTACTCTTAATAAAGCACTTCTGTTTGCCAAAGACCAAGCTAAATATACAGGGGCTTCATAGCCGGGGACAAGTCTTTTGTAACTGTTAACCGTCGGGTTACATATTGCTGTAATTTCTTTGATGTGTTTTAATAAACCTCCGATAGAATAAGTTGCCACAGCTGAAAGTTGGGACTCAGTTTTTTTATCAAAAAATGCGTTTTTACCATTTTTAAATAATGAAATATTACAATGCATACCGGAACCATTAATTCCAACTATTGGTTTAGGCATAAATGTTGCGTGTAGCCCATATTTTGCTGCAAGTGCTTTAACCGTAACCCTAAAAGTCGCCACATTATCCGCAGTTGTGAGAATATCAGCATATTTGAATCCGATTTCGTTTTGCCCTTCTGCTCCTTCGTGGTGGGAGGCTTCAATATCAAATCCCATTTTTTGGAGGGTTAAGACGATTTCGCCACGAATGTTTTCACAAAAATCATCAGGACCGACATCATAATAACCGGCTTTATCATGTGTTGTTGTAGTAATGTTTCCTTCCTTGTCTTTTTCAAAAAGGAAAAATTCGCATTCAGGTCCGATATTCATTTCATAACCTAGCTTTTGAGCTTCGTTCATTAACCTTTTTAAGTTACATCTGGGACAGCCTTCAAAGGGCGTTCCGTCAGGATTATAAATATCGCAAATTAATCTTGCAACTTTACCGCTTGCGTGGTCTTTCCAAGGTAAAACAACAAAAGTGTTTTTGTCAGGATAAAGAAACATATCAGATGTTTCAATGCTTCTAAACCCTTTGATAGAAGACCCGTCAAGCATTATTTCATTGTCTAAAATTTTATCAATATGACAAGCAGGGATTGCAACGTTTTTTACTTGTCCGTTTATATCAACAAATTGTAATTTTACAAATACAACGTGTTCTTCTTCTATAATTCTTTTTATATCTGTAGATGTATAATTTTTACCTGATAATGTTTGGTGACAAAACTCTTTCATTCTTCCTCCTTGTTTATTGTGTTATTTTAACACATAAATAATTATATTAACTCTTTATTGGTTTGCTCAAAAAGTTTATAAAACTTTATGTTTGAGTAAATTTAAAGACAACTTGAACATCAAAAATTTTTTCAAATAAATCTTTTTTCTTAATTGCTGAGGTTATATCGGGAATTCTTTGAGGAATATTTGATGTTAACGTAATTTGGAAAATTTTATTATGTATATCAAAATTTGTTGTCAGTTCTTTTATAAGTTGCATATGCGCCCTGTCTAAACCATCACAAATCCTAAGAATTGCAGAAAGTTTTTTTACAATTTTTCTATCTTTTTTGGATAATGCCGCATATTCGGCATGTCTGGATTTGTTAGGTAAGGAGCCTCTATGGTATCTAGCAACAAGTGCAATTATTTGAAGTTGGCGCTCATCAAAGTTCTCAATTCCGTTTTCTATAATCAATGAAAATGAATGTTTGTTATGATTTTTAGAATCAATATTATAGCCAATATCGTGTAATAATGCGGCAGCTTCTAATAATTTCCTGCTTTTTAATGGTAAATCATCTAATTTTTCATGAATTTCATCAAAAAGCATCAAACAAAGTTTTTTAACTTCATATGCATGAGATGTATCACGATAAAATTTTGCTTCATACTGTTTTATAGAAACCCCTTTATTAATTAGCATTTTTGCTCCTTTTTTTAATAAGATATTCTATAGAACGAAGGAAATATTCTTGATTAAATTCATTTTTATTTATAAACAAATCTGCACCTGAATTTTTTACTTTTTCAGTATTTTCTTTACCTGCAAGCGAGGATATTAAAATTACAGGGGTATTTGATGTTATATGTGATTTTTTAATATTTGATGCCAGTTCGTAACCTGACATATCAGGCATTTCTATATCAGAAATAACAATATCGTAATTTTGGTTTTCTATCATTGTTAATGCACTAATTGCATTATTTGCTACATCAACATTATATCCTTTAGCATTTAAAATATTTTTAAGCATTATTCTTGTTGTCATAAAATCATCAACAACTAAAATTATATAATCTTGGGGGTTATACATTGAATTTGCATTCATTCCTATAAATTTTGAAATTGAGGAATATTTGTAATCTCCTGCCATTACTGATTTCAAGAGTTCTGAAACATTCACAATTAAGCAGCTTTCACCATTTACCAAAGTTGTAATGCCTGAAATGTTTTTTATTTTAAACAGTGGAGGAGCCAATTCTTTGGTTAGTATTTCTTGGTCACCAATTAATTCATCAATGACAAATCCAACAATATTATTTTCTGATTCTATAAGCAGAATGGTTTTTTTCTCTTTTGCCGTAACTGTTGCATCAAAACCTAAGGCCGAAGCCATATTAAATATAGGCACAGATGTTTGTTGATATAAAATATTTGCTTTTCCGTCTTTTGCATATATATCTTCAGTTCTGACTTTAATTACAGATTTAATATTGGCAATAGGAACGGCAAAGAATTGTGAGTTTACATTAATAATAAAAGACTTTACGGTTGCCATTGTCACCGGTAATTCAATTCTTACAACGGTTCCTTGTCCAAGGACAGAATGAACTTTAACCTTTCCGTTTAATTGAGATATTTTCGTTTGTACAATATCAAGCCCGACACCTCGACCGGAAAGTTCAGTAATAGTTGTACCGGTTGTAAATCCGGGCCAGAATATTAAATTCATTATTTGTTCGTCTGTCATTGAATTTATTTCGTCAAAAGTTAAAAGTTCTTCCGTAATGGCTTTTTGTTTTATTTTTTCAAGGTTTACCCCTCTACCATCGTCACTTATTTCTATAATAATTTTATTTTCCTTATGACGTGCATTTAGATATATCTTTCCTATGGGGTCTTTTCCTTTAGCAATTCTCTCGTTTGGAAGTTCTATTCCATGGTCAATTGCATTTCTTATAATATGAATTAATGGTGTTTTTATTTCTTCTATAATTTTTTTGTCAGCGCTTGTTTCACTACCGGAAATTGATAAATCAATTTCTTTGTCTTTTTCTTTGGCAATATCTCTTACCATTCTTGGTATCATGTGAAAAACCGTAGCTAAAGGTAATAGGCGAATATCTTTCACCATTTGTTCCAGTTTATTTACAACATGCGTTAGTTTTGCATCATCTTCAAGCATTCTTTTATGGAGTTTATATATCTCTTGAATTTCTGAGTTTAATTTTGTTTGTGATTCGCTTAAATAGGAAAGAACCTGTTTATTAAAATTTGTATATAGGCTTATATCACCATCTTTTTCTACCAGCATCATTTTTTTATCGTAATAATGCAAGTAATTATTTATTTTTTGCGAATATTCGTGTAAATCATTTAAACGATTATTAATTTCATCTAATTCTAATACATGCTTTTGTGTTTTAATTTTAGAAATTATAACCTCACCGATTTGATTAACTAATTTGTCCAGTTTTTGTGTATCTACACGCAAGGTCTTTATGGCTGTTGCTTCAAAAATTTGAAACACATCTTGTCCTTGAATAGTCAAAGAATTATCTGATTTAATAGGTTTGTTAAATGGTTTAACCGGTAGTTCGGATAAGGTTTCTTCTTTTTTAATTCCAATCATTTGCTCTGTGATATCCAAGCTTTGTAAAAGTAAGTTAATATCTTCTTTATCTGCTTCTTGGGCATCATTTATTAATTTTTCAATCAGTAGAATTCCTTGTTTTAATATTTTAAGAATTTCACTGTCGGGACGTGTGTTTTGACGTTTTATTAAGCTTAATATGCTGAAAATTTTTCTAAAAATAATTTCTATGGAAGTATTTTCGTATCTTGATATTAGTTTTTGTATTTCTTCCAAAATACAATCAAGATTATCCATTTTGATGGCTAAATCTAAAAGTTTTTCTACAAGTTCTTTAGCGTCAAATTCCGGGTATATTCTTTTATCTGCTTTTGTAACAGAAGATGCCTTATTTTCTATTTTGCTTTGTGCTAAATTTTCATATTCTAAAACTTCAAATCCCCAAATTGTAAAAAGTCCTTTAATTATTGCAGTTATTTGCTTAAACTTTTCTTTTAATTCTTCTGTCTCAATTCGGTTTAAAATCCCGGTATTTTTTGCGACAAAATCCAGTTTGAAGGCTATATCTATAAGTAACTGATTTAATTCTTTATTTGAAGATTTTTCAAATATGGATTTTAGTTTTTCAATGTCATATATTAAGGCTAAAATACAGTTCAAATCAGCTTCTTCATTAATTTTGTTTAACAAATAAATAATTTCCGTAATTTTTGCATTAACAGTATTAACCTCTTTTTCAATATTAGCTAAAAATGTCTGCTCATTTGTGGTGGAGGGTTGTTGATGGGTTTCAGCCGTTTTTTCTGCTCCGGATTTTTTTATTTCCGGGGTATTGTGTAAAGGCTTTGATTGAATCTCATTTAAAGAAGAAATAAATTTTCCGTAATCATTTAATTTGACTTCTTTTTTTTCTTTTACGGATAATATGATATTCAAATGAATAAAGTCTATTGCTTTGTATAAAGTATCTGTAACTTCCGAATTAATAATAATTTTGTTATCTCTGGCAAGTCCTAAAATATCTTCAACTTTGTGAGCAATTGATTGAATATCGTCGAAACCAATCATTCTTGCTGCACCTTTGAGGCTGTGTGCATCTCTGAATAATTCGATTAAAACATCTTTATTATTTGGTGTTTTTTCCAGCGTAAGAATATTATTGTTCAATCGTTGAATAATTTCTTCACTCTCTTCATTAAATATATTTAAAATATCGTCAAATTCTTCTTGTGAGAATTCCATTATCAAACCTTTTAATCAATTATTTTCGATTTAACAGAATCTGATAAAGACGAGAGCAAGTACATAAGCTCTATACTATCATCTGATTTGTTAATAAGTTCTTTGAATTTTTCCGTAAGGGTATTTAATAATTCTTGAGAATCTTGTGTGTATTTTGCTTGGGTTGAAATATCATTCAAAAGAAATTCATTTATAGTAGAAATTTCATTTATACCATCAATTAGAGAAACTATATTTTGGTCAATAAAGCGAGCTAATTGCACGCCTGTTTCAATTTCTTTTGTTCCTTCTTCAGTTGCCATAACGGTTGAATTTGTAGATTGTTGTATGTTGTTAATCAATACAGAAATTTTAGCTGTTGCTTGTTTTGATTCATCAGCAAGTTTTCTGATTTCACCTGCAACAACCGCAAAACCTTTGCCGTGCTCTCCTGCTCTGGCTGCTTCTACTGCGGCGTTAAGTGCTAACATGTTTGTTTGTTCCGCTATTTCTTCTACTACGCCGATTGTTGAACCAATTTGTTGAATTTGTTCTGAGAGTTCTAAAATTAGCTCTGCGATTATTTGGATTTTTTGTTTTAGCATTAACATTTTTTCAATATTATGTTTTGCTGATTCTTGTTCCTTTGATGAAACAGTTAGCGAGTCTTTTATTTTTTCAGAGGCGTCTTTTGCTTTTTTCTCGTTTTCGGAAGCTAAGAGTTTGACTTTATTTGCTATTTCTTTAAGTTTAGTTGCAATATCATTTTGGGCAACCAGTTCTTTTTTTTGGTTTCTTGTTTCATCAATAACTGATTTTATTGAGTTTTTTACCCCTGTAATATCATTTTTTATGTTATTTTTTACTGAGTTCAAAACCCAATTTTGGGATGATAATGACAAAAATACAAAAGAGAAAGCCATTAACAAAAACATTATAAATCCGCTTTCAGTCATTTCAAAATGTGGGCTTACATATATAAATATTGAGAAAACTATAAAAATAACAATTCCCAGTGCGTTTGTTATTCTTATTTTTTGATTTAGATTCAAACTTAAACTTAAACGATTATGTTTCATTATCTCACCTGCTTATGTCCTACAAACGTATTATTTTCAATAAATTTTGAATAATTTTATTGAAATTAATGTATAATCTATTATATCGTATTATTAGGATTTTGCGGAATAATGAACAAAAAAATACTCTTAATAGATGACAGTAAAACACAACTTAAAACTTTAAAAATTCTATTTGAAAGAGAAGGTTTTGAGGTGGATACCGCGCCTGATGGTGTGGAGGGATATAAAAAAATTTTTGAAATAGCTCCGGATATTATTGTTTCGGATATTATGATGCCGAATTTAAATGGTTATCAATTGTGCCGTTTGGTGAAAGATAATTCAAAAACAAAAAAAATTCCAATAATTCTGTTAACAATTTTGGAACAAAAAATTGACAAATTTTGGAGCAAAAAATCTGGTGCAGACATGTTTGTTCTTAAATCTGCGGAGATTGAAAATATTATTAAGTCAATAAAGGAATTGATTGAAAAGTGTCCGGTTTCGGAAGAAACAAAACAAAAAATTAAAAAACAATCAATTGCCACTGACAATATTCAAACAGAATTGAGTCAAATTCTGGATAACTCATTAATTAGAGCCAGTGTTATGAATGAATTTAGGTTGTTGACTTCGTATATTGAAGATGAATATTTAATGGCTAAAAATTTATTTGAACTATTATCCTCTGTATTAAACTTTGACCTTTCTTTGTTAATTATAAATCCTCCGAATGATAAGGATAAAGAGGTTTATATAAGCAGTTGTATTAGTTTAGAAAATGATTTTATTATAAAAGCTATTAACAGCTGTATAACAAAAATTTTTGGAGAAAATACTTCATACTCTTTTAATACAGTTTATGAAAATTGGTGTGGTATTGAAAAACTTGATGATAATATTTTCCAAAATTCGTATTGTCATGAAATAAAATTTCAAGGTAAAGTTATTGGGGCAATATGTTTCTTTAGCGCACGGGAAAAAGAATTTGAAAGTCAAAAACTTTTCGAAACAGTGTTAAAAGAAGTAGAATTGTTAATCAAGACACAAAGATTTTATGCTCAAAATAAATATTTGTCACTTACTGACAGCTTGACCGGACTGTATAACAGAAGATATTTAATGGACATGTTAGAGAGGGAATATAGTCGCTCTAAACGATATGAAAAACCTTTGTCAATCGGAATGCTTGATATTGATTTTTTCAAAAAAGTAAATGATACGTATGGACATCAAGCGGGAGATTATCTTCTTAAAGAAATTACTGCCACAATAAAAACCCGTTTGAGAAAATGTGACATTATATTTAGATACGGAGGAGAAGAAATTCTGGTTCTTTTGCCTGAAACAGATAAAGAAAAGGCATATATCCCATTGGAAAGAATTAGACAAACTATTGAAAATGCCGAATTTAAATATAAAGATACTATCATCAAAACGACAATCAGTATTGGAATAACAGATTCTCTTCAAAAAACGGATTCGTTAGAAATGTTTATAGAACATGCAGATTCTGCGCTTTATGTTTCCAAAGAAAAAGGAAGAAATAGGATAACTATTTATCATGAATAAAACTGACTTAATTGTTACCAATGAAAATAATTGTTTGTTTTTTAGACTTGGTAACAAGTTTTATGGAATAAATGTAGAAAATGTGTTGGAAATAATTAATTTACCTAAATTTGATGTGCCTCAAAAAATGCCAAAGCATGTTTTGGGTATTATCACATATAATAACATTTCCGTAAAAATTATAGATTTATATAGTATACTTGCACACAAATCTCAAAAGTATTCAATTGACTCACAGGTTTTGATCGTTAAAACAGAAGAATCAATTTTTGGATTGATTATAGACAAAGCTTTAGATGTCATATCTATCTGTAGTAATAATATACAAGCTTTGCCATATCATAGTGGAGACAATTTAATTCAATATCTGTACAAGATTAAGGATGAATTTGCGTCTGTTATAGACCTTAATTCCGTCCAAAATGTTGTGCAAAAAACTCAATTTGAAACGAGTAATATAGATATAAACGAATTGTTACCGCAAGATTTGACCTCTACAAGTATTTTTGAAAAAAGGCAGCTTGCATTGCTAAAAAAATTTGAGGCTAATATCGAACAGATTTATTATGACCAAGAACAATACTTGATTTTTAAGTTAAATGATAATCTTTATTCTCTTCCGATAAAAAATATTAGAGAAATCGTTAAGCTTAAAAGTGTTTCAATGGTTAAGTTGCCTAGTGAATACAATTACATAGAAGGAGTCTTTAATCTTAGAGGGGACTTTATCTCGGCATTAGATGCCAGAAAATTTTTAAATATTGCGGAGGAAGTGTCTCATACAGAAAAAACAATGCTTATTGTGCTTGAACTGAAGGATTTTAAGTTGGCATTAGTTGCAGATGAAATTATAGATATTGTTATGGTTGCGGCAAATGATATTATTAGTAAATTTGACAACAAGTTTGAATCAAAATATATAGTAAATGAGTTACACTTAAATGAAAAACCGATAAGTATTATTAGTATAGAAAAACTTATTGCGGATGAAAGACTTTATATTAAAAATTAATAAGGATAGAACATAAAAAATAATATGGATAAACCCGCAAAAAGGATTGAAAGCAAATTAATATCCATGATTTTTCCTGTGCAAATTTTTAATACAACATAAACAATAAACGCGGAACAAACTCCCACTGCAATGTTTAAAGTAAAACAAGTTAAAACAACTAATAAAAATGCCGGTACAAACTCAGTAAATTCTTCGGCACTGTAGCCTTTGTGCTCTATTTCACTTGTCAGCAGCAATCCGATATAGATTAATACTGCGGCACAAATGTAATTTGGAATAATTACTAAAAACGGAATTAATAAAACAGAAAGTAAAAACAATATCCCTAATGTTATAGGAACAAACTTCGTCTTTGCCTCACATTCTATTGCCAAAATACTTTCGGGATAAGCTCCGGAAGAAACACAACCAAATACAGGTGCAACACAAGAACTCACTGCTGTTGCCATAACAGTACCTTGGTAAGAGGCTCCGTCTGCTTGTTTTTCTTTGCTCATTGCTGAAACAGAAACTGCGGTAATATCATTCAATAAAAAGACAAAAAATGTAATTATAAGTGCTAAATGATTGATATTAAATGTCCCTTTTAAATCTAAATTCAAAAATACATTAGAAAGCATAGGCATTTCAAATGTCGGTAAAGATATTTGTCCCATAAAAGCAGCGATAAACAATGTTAATCCTATTCCAAAAAGTACGTTTAATCTGACATTAAGTGCCCTTAATATAATAATTATTAAAAGGCATAATAATCCCATTAATACGTGGGGAGAATTTAAATTGCCTAATTTTAGCATCAAACTGTGTGAAGAAATTTCTACAATGCCAATTTCCAGTAAGCCAATAATTGTTAAAAATAAGCCAATTGCCACTGGTAATGCTGTTTTTATGCAATTAGGAATTCCATCTATAAGATATTTTTTTGCATCCGTAAGTGCAATTATCAATAATGCAACAGCTGCCCAAAAGGCACAACCTAATGCCTCTTTGTATGAATAGCCCATAATTGCAACGGCCGAAAAGGCTAAAAATGAATTTTGTCCTATATATGGGGCAAAAACGAATGGTTTTTGTGTAAAAACAGCACACATAAAACAACCGAATGCACTTGCCAAACATACTGCAAAAAAGGCTGCAGTATATGGAATGCCAACCCCCGATAAAATCTTCGGTACCAGTATCAAAACATAACTCATAGCAAAATAAACACTTATAACAGCAGATATTTCATTAAAAATTGATATGTTTTTATTTTTTTTGCCCATTTCTCTATAATACCCTTAATTTTCTTAATATTCAACTTGCATGAACTATAATTTTGTGATTTTATAGAATATACAATATATGTTTATAATAATTTAAGGAGATAAAAATGCAAGTTATTCTTAAAAAAGATGTTCAAAATTTGGGCGAAGCAGGTGATGTAATTAATGTTAAAGACGGTTATGCAAGAAACCTTCTTATCCCACAAAATCTTGCTGAAGTAGCTACAAAAGGCGCTTTGGCTAACAGAGAAAAAAATATTGAAAGAATTAAAGCAAAACAAGAAAAAATGCATCAAGAAGCATTGGCTCTTACTGAAAAAATCCAAGCATTAGGTCAATTAGAGCTTTCTGCTCGTGCCGGTGAAAGCGGAAAATTATTCGGTACAATTACAACTAAAAAATTAGCTGAAGAATTGACTGCGAAACTTGGTATGGAAGTTGACAAAAAAGCACTTACTCTTGATAAACCAATCAATAAAGTAGGTGAATATACAATGACAGTGAAATTAACATCTAAAGTTAAAACTGATCTTTCAATCACAGTTACGGCTTCTGAAGTTCTTAAAGAAGAAATTGAAGAAACTGTTGAAGAAAAAGCAGAAGACGCTGAATAATAATTATTTGAAAAGTAGAAGCGACCCTATTATGGGTCGCTTTTTCTTTTGAAAGGTTATAAATATATGTTCTTAATAGTAGATTTATTAATTTATGTAACAAAAAATATATACTCTGAAATTTTTAGAGTATATATTTTTTTATATACATGTAAGTGTTAAATGAAAGGTAACAAAATGGCAATTTCTCCAAGTAATGAATTAGATAAAAAATTAGCCTCAATATATGCACAAAAAGTTACTGTAAACTTGGACAGAACTTCAGCGTTAAGCCCTGATGATTTTTGGAAATCTATGACATTTGTTGCCGTTACGAATAAAGCATTATTAAATATAAAAGCTAATAAGGAAAATTAATACAGCAAAAAAGATGACTATAAGGTGACCTATTTCCTATACAACCGGAGATTTTGGAGAATTGACTATACTATATTCTAGCCCGCTATAATTTGCGGGTTTTATTTTTTAAATTTTAAAGTAATAATTTCATTTGCTTTTATTGTCAAATCATTTTTATAAGGATGAATATCTTTTTCAAGTGCATTTGTTAAATAAATTTTTTTAAATTTGTCTGAAGCTTTTAGCTTTAATTTTTCATTTTTCTCTGCTACGTTTACAAGCCTTACTATAAGTTCATTTTTGGAATTTAGTTTCAGTGCTTGAATGAGAATATTTTGATTTTCAATTATGATTGGTGGTTTATAATCCTTTGTTGTAAAGATATTTAGGATAGGTTGGCGAGTTTTTTCGCTTTGCGAATAGAGCTCAGAAGGCTTTTGCGTGAAGGTTACAAAAATCTTCGCAGAACAAGAGCCTATACATTGCATATCCGTACATTCAAGCGGCGGACCGGCAGGAGTGCCTCTGCAAGGGTTTTTAGGATTGGAAATAAGCGCGCATGCCCGAAGTAGCGTAATGCTCAAGTTGTTTTGAAATACCTCATATTCATTTAATCCTTCTGTTATAATTCCTGTTCCTTGAGCCCAAACAAAATTTTGCATAGGTGCTGTATTTGTTTTTAGTTCTATTCCTTTTGGTGCGGGAATGTGTTCATAAATATCGTAATTTGGGTCAAATTTTCTTTCGATTAATCCTGTCAAATCATCGCTGAAAGTTTTTTTGATTGGTTTTTCCAAATTAAATCTGGCTTGGAGCTTATGGTTTTTAGCTTTATTTTTCCAGTTGAAATTAAATTCTGCAAAATTTTGCAGATTTGAAAGTGAGATATCTAAAACAATTTTGTGTTTGATTTTTTGTTTGTTTCTTTTTTGCGATATTAAACAAGAATTCTTAGGAATATTTATTGAAAAAGTAATGCTTAAAGTGCTTTTGATTGGTCCTTTTTGTTTAATTTTGCTTGAAATAATTTCAGCAGAAATTGGTTTATCGTTTTTGATGGCTCCAAAATTATAGCTGTCTCCAATATCACCAAAATCAATGATTTTTACGAAATCAAGATATTTTCTGTTAGCAATTTTATCTATAAGTTTGATTTTGTTATTTTCAACAAAAATTCCGATATATTCATTTTCAATAGAATTTTGTGTTATTTTAAGTGTTCTTTTTTTATTAATTACACCTTTTGAAATAGAAAATGGTTCTAAATCCTGTATTTCTACCAAATATTTTTTTATTTCCGTAATATCTTCAGTGACCGGAATTTGTCCTGCATCAAAAAGTTTTTTGTCAGTAAAGCCTTTTCTTTTGGATATTAATTGAGCGTTATATTTTTTATCTAATTTCTGTTCGGTTTCAATTTCTACAGGGCCGCTGTAATTAAAATTTGATAAATTTAAAAATCTAAGTTCGTTAGTTTCTTCTTGAAAATCTCTTATAACACGTTTTTTGAGTCCATTTGTAATTTGTAATGTATTTTCAAATCTTCTTTGTACATCTTTATGTACATTATCTGTAGAACAGCCGTAAATACTGTCGTGGGCATGATTTTTAATTAATTTTTTGTAAGCAAAATCCAGTTCATTTTGTCTGTTTTTACCTGCGTTGTGGATATAGCAAAGAGTAGAAGCCGGTTCGGCAATGCGAGAAAGCTCCCATTGAGTTTTTGCATTTAATTGTTTTTGATAAATTCTTGTTGAATAAACCCCTTTGAGTAAAAAGTTTTTGCTTTCATCAAGAAATTCTCCTGATATTGGTAATTTATTGTTTTCTTGAACTAAATTTAGATACTCAAAAGGAGTTGAAAGTTTTAGTTCGTATTTTTTTAGCCTACTGTTAATTTCTGCAATTTGTTGATTTAAATTATCGGCAATTTTAAGGTGGTCTGCTCCGCAAGGTAAAAGAATATTTTCAGAAGATCGTTCCGCAATTTTGTCTATATACTTTTCCAAAAGCTCAGTTTTTTTGTCAAAATCTAAATCAAGAGAAAAGAAGTCTTGGAAATAGCCTTGAATTAAATAAGTTACACAAATATTTTTCCAAAGAAATTCTGAGGGTAGATTGCCCAATCCTCGCCACATCATTGCTTTTTCAATATTACAGGTGTTCAAAATTTCCGGCATGTATGCACTGTGTCCAAAAGTATCGGAAAGGTATCCTATAAAATTATTGCAGCCAAAATTTTGTGAATATTCCATACCGATTTTTAAATTTCTTATCAAAAATTCCGCACCGGTTAAAAAGCTGTCTGCAGAACAATAAAAAGGGCCAATAAACAGTTTTTTTTGTTTGATTAGTTTTTCAATGGTTTCTTTTTTGTTGGGATAAATTTCCAGATAATCTTCTAAAGCAGAAGTCTGTCCGTCAAAATAAAAAGAAGGTATTTCATCAGATTCGAGTTTGTTTATAATGTCATCAACTACTTCAATAAGTCGTAGACGAAATTCTTCAAATTCTCGGTACCATTCACGATCCCAATGAGTATGGACATATACAAAAACTTTTTTCATAATAATATTTTAAGCTATTTTAAAAAAAGGACATAAAGGTTACAAAATATTAACATTTGTAATTTAAATTAGCAAAAAGTTTTATAATGTTTTTTTAATGTTATAGTTATATAGTGTTGTAATGACTAATTGTGGAGCTTTCTTATGGCAAGAAGTTATAAAAAGAAAAATAATAGTGTGGAAAGTAAATTTTCACGAGTAAAAATGAGTCTTTTTCCTCTTTCAAAACCTGATTTCAGGAAAAGAACAGAGCCTAAAGACAAAATAATTTTAGAATGGCTCAAAACTTGGATAAAAAATGGGTTAAATTCGGGTATAATAAAGGAAAACATGCTTTTACCGATTAAAGCTGACTTGGCTTATTATTTTGGAGTTGGTGAAGGAACGGTTCAGACTGCAATTCGTAAGCTTGAGGACGAAGGGTTTGTTGCTTCAAAACAACGGATAGGCACATTAATTATGCCTACAATGACAGAAAAACAATCTTTAAATAAACTAACGTCAAAACGTGACAAAATTGTTATGCAACTAAAAAAATATATTCATCAAAATGTAAAAGTGGGAGAGGTGTTGCCCCCTGTAAAAAATTTGATGGAAATTTTTGATATAAAAAGAAACACATTAAGAACGGCAATAGAAGTTCTTGAAAGTGAAAAAATAATAGAAGACATTATCGGCAAAGACGATTTAAAAATGTGGAAAGTAATTGGAAATATTTCCGCGAAAGAAATTACAGCTTTTTCAGATGAAATAGAAACCAAAACTCTTGCCCAAAAAATATCAGCACAGTTAGAAGAATATATTAGTTCAAATTTGAAAATTGGTGACAGATTAGAGCCTATTAAATTTTGGGCTGAATACTTTAAAACCAGTGAAAAAACAGCTTATGACGCTATGCAAATATTGTTGGATAAAGGTGTTATCAGTATCAGACGCGGAAAATATGGTACAATAGTTGCAAAAATGCCAAATTCAAATGTTTTTGATATTCCAAAAGAAACTTCTATTTTTATGCCTGCGGAACAAGCTGCGCTATATAGCTATCAGCGAATAGAAAATATTATTCGAAATCAAATTAGAAATGATTATTCTTTAGGTTCTAAATTGCCGTCAATGAAAGAATTATCAATTATGCTTGATGTATCAACAAATACTATCAGAAAAGCTGTTTTGAGGCTTGCGGATGAAGGGTATTTGCAACTGGAAAGAGGTCGTTTTGGAGGGATTTATGTTTCTGATATTCCTGAAACTCAAACTCAATCCTTTAGATGGCTTGCGGTAAATCCTCAATATGTAAAATCATTTAAGAATTAATATGACTCCAATAATTCCTATTACAACAACAATGCCAACAAGGCAAAATATTTATAAAAATTTCGCACCTATTCCTGCTGTGCTGAATAATTCTGCGTTGATTGGGGACGAGGTTGAGAAAGATTTTCCATGGATAAAAGAAAAAAACATTTTACTGGCGTTAAATGAATTAAAACAAATTAATTTTAATTCTCAAGATATTCAAGAATTGGAAAAAATTGGTGTAGTCATTCCTTTTGTTTCCGGAGCAGATGCTGTTAATTTTTTAAAACAATCAAATACAAGAATTGTTTTTGATGAAATGGCAAAAGATGTACATGCGCAATATGATTTTTCTAAAAATTTTATAAAAATAAACAAAATGTATAAAAATACTTTAAATACCGCAGAAATATTGGCAATTGCAGAGTCAATTTTGCACGAGGCCGGACATGCAAAAGATATGGATAATCAAAGTTCGCTTCAGGAAGAAATAAATTTTTTAGGAACGAATGCACTGGCCCATAGAGATTTACAACGCAGATATCCTGACATGTTTAAAAATTCTGACGCTCCTATTGTAAATGACGGCGTTAGTATTTATGAAAAATTATTCTTTGATAAAGATCCAAATAAAGCAGCACTTGTAAAAAGGTTGCAGGTAAAATACGGCTATTTGCCCGCCGGAGACAGCAAACATCCCCCATCACCTTTAGCAATTAAAGCAAAAGGATTGTATTTTTAAAAACCAAGAGCCAAATGTTAATTTTTGTTAACCAAACATAATAGCTGAAAGGCTTAATACAGATAAACCTTTATAAATTGAAATTATGGGGACTAGCGCATTTGTGAAAAATATGATAAAATGACTTTGTGTTGGTCTATAAATATATATATGTGTATAATTGTTGATTGTGTTAAATAGGAGGCTTCTTATGAAAAGTGTATCTGCTGAAGTGAAAGTAAAAGAAGTAAAGTCGAGATTTACTGATGAATTTGAAAAATATCTTAAAAGTCAGTGCTTGAAAACTACTTTTAACGGTTTAGAAATGGAAACATTTAGTTGGTATAAAAAGATGTTAGGTTTGACCTAGATTTAGTTTTTTTTGATGTAAAAAATGTATATTAATGACGAAAGCGACGAGTATCTTGTCGCTTTTGTTATTTTCGAAAAATAACCAAGACTAAATTATGCAAGCTCCAAAAAATTATTAGGAGACATTACTCTGTCTTTTTTTATGCGTTCTAATCTTTCTTTTACGTCAGGAGCGTTTTTAGAGTGTGGTTTTGCTTTTAGGAATTTTTTATAATATCGAATAGCACTGGTGGTTTTACCCAGTTTGTCAAAACAAATACCGATTCCTAGGATTGCTTTGTAGTAGTAAGGATTTATTTTTAGTAATTCAGCAAAAACAGCTGCCGCTTCTTGATATTTGTGTAATTCAACCAATAGAGCAGCTTTATGTTGATATGCTTTTAGGAAGGAAGGATGTTTATCAATCATGCATTGGTAAATTTTGAGAGCCATTGAGTTTTCGTCTAAAAGTTCATGGGCCATACCTAATTGTAGTTGTGCTTCGATATTGTCTTTGTTCATCAAAACAGCTTCTTTTAGACAAACTATAGCTACACATGGCAATCCCATTTTCATAAAGCAACAACCAATTTCATAAGGGATATCGGAATCTTCAGGAGCAATTTTACGAGCTTTTTCCAATGTTGAAATTGCTTTATCTGTCTCATCAATATGCATATAAGCTTGAGCCAAACCTAAATAAATTTGTATATTGTCTCTTTCAATCATCATTGCAGCCAAATAATGCTTTATGCTTTCTTGAAACATATTGTTTAATCTTAGCGCATCGGCTTTTACAAGCAATTTATATGATGATTTCGCATTAAAATGAGGAGAGTTTTTTACTATCATCTCCTCAAAATTATCCCCTCTATTCCCCTCTATAAGAAACGCCACGTTCCCTCTCTTTATTAATTATATTTATGATTTTTTTTCTGGTTCTACATTAATATTTTAAAAAATTTTTAACAAAAAAATATCAACCCGAAGATTTATCTTGGATAAACCTTTAGGTTGATATTTTGTGGAAAATTAACTAAATTTCAAAATCACCACAGTGAAAAGAAACGATATGTAATCCGCTTATACCTAGCATATCTGCCATTTTAACTTCTTTTTCACAGCCGCAGTCATATTTAATTTCTGCATTTTTTAGTACTAAAATACCTTCAGCATCTTTTGTTGCATCTATATCAACATTTCCGCAAATTCCTGCATGACCTGTGCACACTTGAATTTTGTCACAACCGGTTTTTTCTGCCATATCGGCGATTTGTTTACAAATACATTTAGACATAATTTTTTCTCCTTTATTTTATCTGGTCGAAATATAAAAATATTTCGCTAAAATTTAAACTATTCCTTCTCTAATAGCTTTAACCGCTGCTTGAGTTCTGTCATCGACCACTAATTTTTGGATAATATTACAAACATGAGCTTTCGCAGTATGTTCACTTATGCATAAAACAGAAGCTATATCATTGTTTGAACTGCCGTTAACGAGCAATTTTAATACTTGATATTCTCGCTCTGTAAGATTTGCGTGTTTTGCTCTAAACTCGGAACGGCTGACATGTTTTTTGGGTATTATTGTTCCGCCTTTAGTTCGTAATTTTGGAACAATTCGTGAATCAAGCCAAATAGCACCGTCTTTTATGGTTTTTATTATCATAATTAGATATTCGGTATTAATATCTTTTAGTGCGTACGCATTAGCACCTGCGCTTAGGGCTTCGTTAATTTCTGTTTCATCTTGATGAGAAGTTAGCATAATTATTTTTTGATTAGAATTTTCTTCCAATATTTTTTTTGTAGCTTCTATACCGGACATATCAGGCAGTCCTATATCCATTAAGATAACAGCGGGCTTGTAAAGTCTTGCTTTTTCTATAGCATCTTTGCCGTTGCCGGCTTCGGCGATGACTTCAATCTCATCGCTTTCTTCAAACAATGTCTTTAACCCGACTCGAACCAGTTTGTGGTCTTCAACCATCATTATTTTAATTTTGTTTTCGTCTTTTATCATATTCTATCTCTCTATAAAATTCTTTTAATATGATAGAAAAATAGATACTTGGCTTCATTAGCCAAGATGTTACGGTAAAAGAGAATATTTAAAAATTTTTTATTTAAAATAAAATTTAAAAATTATTTTGAATTTTCCAACATTTTTAGATTTTTCATTGCTTCTTTGTGTTCGGGATAAAGAGCTAAAACCTTGTTATATAATTCGACTGCGCCTTCATTTTTTCCGGACAATTCATAAGCTAATGCTAAATTATACATATAATCCCAATTTTTAGGTTCACCCTTTACCGCTATTTCGAGGTGTTTAAGGGCATCTTTGATATTTTTTAGTTGTAAATGAATTGTGCCTAGTTTTGCGTGTCCGACAGGATTAATTCCATCTATAAACAAAGCCTCTCGATACATTCTTTCTGCTTCATAAATATTATCTGTTTCTTTATAGATATCAGCTAAAAATATATAATATTCGCTGTTTTTGGCATCTAAGTCTATGGCTTTTTGCATTTGTCTGATTGCATCATTGTAATTTCTTAAATTGAAATTAACTCGTCCCAAGCCTTCATAAATATCAGGGTTATCGGGGTTAATGCGCATTGCTTCTTCAAATTTTTGAAAAGTTTTAGCATTTTCTCCCATATTGAACAAATGTAGAGCCCAATCACAATACACAGAGCTTAATTGATTATTGTAAGCTTTTGCAGAAGCCATATCTGCCCAGTCAATAAGTTTTTTGTAGAGAGTCGTCGCTTCTTCATAACGGCCATATAGTTTATATGCGTATGCCAATGTTTCATTAAGCCTGATTGACTCAGGAAATGTTTGCATAATATTTTCGAGAACACTTATTCCTTCTTCGATACGATTAGTTTTAATGTATATATTGGCAATAAAATTTTGCAAAGTTTGAATATCTGCATTAGGAGTATTTAATGCAGGAATTGCAACATCCAGTGCTTCTGCATACATTTTATTTTTATAATAAGTGCCAACTAAATCAGATTGCAGATAAGCATCTGTTGGTGCAAGCACTAATAATCTGTTCATTATTTCTATTTCTTTTTCAGAATCTTCAACAAGTGCGCATAATTCTCTGTACAGATATAAATAACTAACATTATTTTTCTCTGAATTTAATGCGTAATTAATATATTCAATGGCATTATCTAATTCACCTAAATCTTTATGTAGATTTGCTATTTTATAACAATAAAATGACTTGTCTCCATCTTTTATATCAAGATTAACCAACCTTTTATATATGTTTAGGGCGGATTTTTTGTGGTTTATGCAGGTATACAAATCAGCTAAAGGTAATAAAATATCCAACGAATCCGGTTTCTTTTCCAAAATTTCTAAGTAAGTATCTATAGCTGAATTGTTTTGTCCTGTTCTTTTGTATGCATCAGCTAGCATTATGTATAAATCATCTCTATCGTCAAATTTTTTTATTAAGATGTTTAATTGTTCAATTGCTTCTGATAATTCACTGGTATCGTAAAAAGAACGAGCCAAAAGAATTCTTAGTTTATCGTGAGACGGATTTTCCTTTAGATATTTTTTAGCAAGCTTTTGAGCAATCGGATGATTTCCATTATTTATGGAAAGCCTGACTTGTTCATAAATATCATCTTCGCTTATAAATAAAGCGTCACCTCGTTTGCCTTGTTCAGAAGTCATAACAGGTGCTATTAATTTATATAATGCAATTACTAATATTCCTATTAAAATTGCTATTATTATAATTGTATTTTTATCCATAATTTAATTATAAATCTAAATGGTTTATTAATAACCATCTAATAATATTAGTTATTTACAGATTTTTCATCAGTTTTAATAAAATCACACATGGCTTCTAATCGTTTATCTTCCATGTTGTCAATTAATTCTTGGATGTTTTTTATTTTACCCAATGCAAAACCTGTTTCTGCCAGCAAAACGCAATCATTGCATAAACGATATTCACTATATTTAATTGAACCCGCGTAATCTTTAGATTTTCCACAAGCTCCGCAAGTAAAAAATTCATTGAGACAATCAGGATTTTCTTCAATATCGTCTATTCTCATTTGAGCCGCAACTTGTTGCATTTCTTCAATAATTTTTAATTGTTCTAGTTTGTCCATTTTTTCACCTTTTTTTATTATTTTAGCATGCCAAAAAAATTTTTTTAATCTATTATAGAAATATGAAAAATAATCGTTCTTCATGTTTAAGCACAAGACGTGATTCATGGGTAGAGGTTAACATTGCAAATGTTGAGCACAATATCAATGAATTAAAAAAGTTTATCCCAAAAGATAAAAAGATTTTGGCTGTAGTAAAAGCTGATGCGTACGGGCATGGAGCGATGATGCTTGCTCCGACATTTATTGCGAGTGGGGTATCAATGTTAGGAGTCGCTTCTTTGGATGAGGCAAGACAACTTAGGGAGAATGGAATAGATATTCCGATTTTGGTCTTAGGTGCTTCTCCGATATGGGCTTTTGATTGGGCTGCGGAAAATGATATTACTTTGTCCGTTTTTTCTGAACAACATTTGCAAGCAGCAAAATTGGCTTATGAAAAAACAGGCATAAAAATTCCGGTACATATAAAAATTGATACAAGTATGAATCGTATCGGAATTTCTCCGGAGTTGGCTAATGTCTTTATTTCAAAGGTTCAAAAATCTGAATACATCGATTTAAATGGTGTTTTTACACATTTTGCTTGTGCTGAAGACAGAGAGATAACGAAACAGCAAATGCTGTTGTTTAAAAATGTGGTCAGAAATATTAGAAATGGTGAAAACCTTCTTATTCATTGTGCAAACACTGCAACAACCATTTCTTATCAAAAGGATTTAGATTTTACAAATATGGTGAGAGAAGGAATCGGCTTGTATGGATTGTTTCCTGATTTGCCTAAAGATATAGAAGTTATGCCAAAACTAAAACAAATAATTGCTCTAAAGGCGCGTATTGTCAATATTCACGAAACAAATGAGAAAATGGGGGTAAGTTATTCTTATTCTTATGTAACAGAAAAGCCGACTAAAATTGCAACTGTTCCAATCGGTTATGCAGATGGTGTGCCAAGAGCATTATCAAATAAGTTAATTGCATCAATCAACGGAAAACTTATTCGCCAAATCGGGAATATAACAATGGATCAAATGATGTTTGATATTACAGGACTTGATGCGAGTGAAGGTGATATAATTACTTTATTGGACGAAAATTTATCAATAGATAATTGGGCAGGCGAGCTCAATACCATAAATTATGAATTAACTTGTCGTTTAAAAGTTCGTTTGCCAAGGGTTTATATCCGATAATTAAACAAAAAAAAAGCTCCTTTGTAGGAGCAATGCTTTTAATAGGAAGGGAAGGTTAGGAAGTTATTAGTTAGTATAGTGTTTATTTGATGTTTGAGTTTGTGTTTATGTCTTACATATATATAAAGTATATAAAAGAGAAAAAATTGCAGGAAGTTTATGTTTTTGTTACATAAGTTTACAAATAGCTGAATTAAAAAATGGAAAATAAAAAGCCGCCTTTATTAGGCGACTTTTTATATTGAATTTATTCTTAATAATTCATCGCGTCTTCTTCGAGAACGCGGCCTGTGCAAATAACTTGATTTATGGCTCCACAATCTTTAAGAATACCATTGTTTGATGAATACCAATAATAGTAATCATCATTAGCGAATGTTGCCATAAGTTTTGAACCGAAAGGGAGTATTGTTCCTTGAGGAATATTGTTCCTGGACTCGTAGGCTATTGCAAATGTAAAATGATCCCGACCTGCTTTGTTTGGACCTTTTTCAAAAATTACTTATTCAATACTTTCAGAAAGGATTTTTCCGCCCAAAACATGTACGTGAACGTGGAAAACGCTTTGCCCTGCATTTTTTCCTGTGTTTATTACTGTGCGATATTCTTTGAGCTCTAATTTTTTTGTAACAAGTTGAACCCCTTCAAGGAGTTTACCCAAAATCTCAGTATTGTCTATTTCTGATAGATTGTCATAATGATTTTTTGGTATTACCAAGATGTGTTCCGGTGCTTGTGGATTAAGGTCATGAAAAGCAACAATGTCCTCAGTTTCAATAATAAATTCAGTTCCAAAATCCCCATTAGCTATTTTGCAGAAAATACAATCATCTTTTTTCATAAACTATCCTTTCTTTTTAAATTGTAGTATGATTGTATCATGAAAATAGGAATTATCGGTTTAGGATTAATAGGTGGTTCTCTTTTAAAATCTTTATCAAATAAGGGTTTTGAGGTCTTTGGGGTTTCAAGAAATAAAGAGACCTTGTCAAAAGCACAAGAATATTGTATCGCTGTTTCTGATGACATTAGTTTGATGGCTTCGTGTGATGTGGTTTTTGTCGCTGTTCCTATGTCCAAGGTTTTGGGGATTTTGGATAAATTAAGTGAAATTTTACCTAAAGATGTTATTGTAGCTGATGTTTCAAGCTTAAAAGAATTTGTGATGAACAAAGATTATCCGTTTACTTTTGTTGGCACGCACCCAATGGCAGGGACTGAAAAATCCGGATTTGATGCATCTTTTCCAACATTATTTAACGGTGCAAAGTGGGTAATTACACCCAAGGTTAATACTGAAGAAAAAGTATTAAATATATTAAAACATATTATTGGGGCGACAGGTGCAACAGTTATTACAGCAGATGCGCAGGCTCATGATGAGGCTGTTGCTAAAATTTCTCATATGCCGATGGTCCTGTCGCAAGCTCTGTTTGAGATGGTTAAGGGCGATGAATTGGCATTAAAATTGGCATCCAGCGGTTTTAGAGATATGACCAGACTTGCTATGTCTAATATTGATATGGCTTGTGATATGGTTGATATGAATAATGAAAATATCCAAAAAGCCTTGTGTAAGTTTGGTTTAACCGTAGATGATTTGCAGGATAATTATAGAGAAAAAATTGTAAACATTGCAACAGAACGTGTTGGGATGTATGATGAAGATGGAAAGAATAAGTTATAAGGCGTTATTTTCTCTTCTTTCTTTTTTTCTTGCGTTCTTTTTGATATTTTTCAATATCACGAGAGGCATTGTCTAAAGATATTTTTGCAACAGGTTTTCTTGTTCTTCTGTCAAAAAAGACCAACCAATGTTTGCGTTTTTTATCGGTTACACTAAAACTCATTGAACCGGCTACTCTATCCCCCGGTTTTAGCTGAATAAATGCAAAACTTGTATCTGAAAAAATTGAGGCATAATATATACTGTTCATTTCGTCCATCAGTGCAACATCAAAGGAAGAAAAAGTGTATTTTGATGCGTTTATTATTGATAAAGCTAGGGTGTATGTGTTTAATTCCCCAAACGGATCTTTTTCTAAAGATATGTTGTTTATGCGAACAGTTAGTCCTTCAAGTTGTATTTCTTCTTGTCTGAGCGCTTCTTCTGAGATTACGGGAAGCTCTATATCTGATGTTATTTTTACTTTAATTTCATCTCCCGGAGAAAGAAGAACATCTTTACCTTTTCTGACTAAAGACATTCCAAGGGCAATTGCTCCTCCGAGTGCAGCACCGCCCAATATTGTATAACCTTGAGAAACAATAGCCCCTTCTATTCCTAAAAGTTGCAACGCGGCATATCCTCCAACTGCGCCACCGGCAGCGGTATAGCCAATATTTTTTGCTATAGCCTTGCTTCCGCCTACTATTGGGTTTGCTTTGGATGACATTTTGGCTTCAATAGGAATTTCTCTTCCGTCTGGAGTGATTAAATAATCAAACTCCATTTCAATCCACGCATCACGACCTAATCTTTTTGCTTCTTCAAGTTGTCGAATTGTTCCGTGAGCAATTGTCCCAACAGGAAGCACGACTCCTTTTTTGCCTTTAACTTCTTGTGTAATTTCTGCAAAAAATTCGTCACCTTCTTGTGAATATGCACCACTAAGGACTTGCGAAACAGTCATATTTATTTCATCGCGAGATTCAACTGTGTGTGTTTCTCCGGTAAAGATGTTTTCTTGATTGGTAATATTGTCGTCTTTATGGATTCCGCCTTGAATCGGGTCTGCAAAGGCAGGCAAAACATTTGGGGTTAAAAAACAACCCAATATACTCAATGTTATTAATTTTTTTAAAAAGACTCTCCTCATCAATATTATATTACTATATAAATTGCTTTTATTTCAATATGTTAATTTTGAAATTTGTTTACATTAAAAATTTGTTTGTTGTAGAATAAATGTGTATATATACATTGGGTGGAAAAAATGGAGTTCATCTTCAAAACAGAATTAGATTCAACCAATACTTATGCAAAAAACCATATGTCAGAAATTTCTCATATGAGTTTTGTTTATTGTGATAAACAAACAAAAGGAAAGGGACGACTTGATAGAGTTTGGGTTTCTTCCAATGCTAAAAACCTTTATCTTACAATCATTTTGAAGCCCGAAAATCAAGCATTTCCTTATGTAAATCTTACCCAATATTTGTGTGTGGTTGTGTGTGATATTTTAAAAGAATATGGAGTTGAACCACAAATCAAATGGCCTAATGATATTTTGATTAATGGCAAAAAAATTGCAGGAATTCTGGCTCAAACAAGTACAATCGGCAATAAAATTCAGGGTGTTGCCTTAGGGATTGGCGTTAATTTAAATTCAACTTCGGAAGAAATAAACAGCATTGACAAACCAGCTACGTCCTTGAATTTAGAGCTTAATAAAGAAATTAACAGAGATGAATTTTTAAGAAAATTAGCTTGCAAATTTGAAAGAGATTTTGAAAATTTTGCAAAAGGCGGATTTAATTTTATAGAAAAAGATTATCTAAAACAGGCATGTTTTTTAAATAAAGAAATTACAGTAAATACAATAGATAAAAGTCTTTATGGAATGGTCAAAAACTTGACGAGGGACGGGGCTTTGCTTTTGTGTGATAATGAAACTAATAATGATATAGTTATAACAATGGGAGAAATACAATGAATTTAGAACTACTTAATGAAGGTTTAATCGCTATGTGCATAGGCATGGGCGTAGTGCTTTCTTTTTTGATTATTCTCATTATGGCGATGGGCGTAATGTCAAGTGTTGTGGGATATTTAAATAAAATATTTCCGGAAGCTGTGCCAGCACCAGTTAAAGCTAAATCATCTTCAAATAACGCAAAAGAAGATGAACAAATTGCTGTAGCAATAGCTACAATTATGGCACGTGCATAGAAAATTAGTTATTTATCAGAAAAAGAGGAATAAATTATGTCAAAAAAATTGATTAAAGTTATGGATACGTCTTTTAGAGATGGTTTCCAATCCATTTATGGGGCGAAAGTCCTTGTAGATGACTTCATTCCTGCACTTCAAGCAGCAGTAGGCGCTGGTATCAGCCACTTTGAAACTGCAGGTGGTGCAAGATTCCAAGCTCCGATTTTCTTCTGCAATGAAAATGCATTTGAAACTATGGACAAAATCAGAGCTGCAGTTGGCCCTGATGTAAAATTACAATCATTGGCTCGTGGTGTTAATGTTGTAGGTTTGAACTCACAGCCTCGTGACGTTATTGATTTGCACGCTAAAATGTTTGCAAAACACGGTGTTAATGTTATTCGTAACTTTGATGCGTTGAATGATGTTAATAACTTGATTGATTCAGCTAATTCAATCAAAAAACATGGCTTGCAACACGAAGTAACTATCACAATGATGGAACTTCCATACGGTTGTGAAGGTGCTCATGATGTAGCATTCTATGAAAAAGTTTTAAGAAATATTTTGGATGCAGGTATTCCGTTCGATTCTTTGGCTTTCAAAGATGCATCAGGAACATCTAACCCAAGAAAAGTATATGAAACAGTTAAAATGGCTCGTGAAATATTGGGCGCAGATGCTCATATTCGCTTCCATTCTCATGAAACAGCAGGAACAGGCTTGGCGGCATATTTGGCTGCTCTTGAAGGTGGTGCTGATGGTATAGATTTGGCTATGAAACCTGTTTCAGGTGGTACAGGCCAACCTGATATCATTTCAATGTGGCATGCATTGAAAGGTACTGAGTTTGACTTGGGTATTGATATTAAGAAAATTATGGAAACAGAAGAAATCTTCAAAGAATGTATGAAAGATTATCCTTTGGATCCTGTTTCTTTGGCTGTTAACCCAATTCTTATTCAAGCTCCGCTTCCAGGTGGTGCAACAGCTACAACTATTAACCAATTAAAAGATATGGGCATGGTTGATAAATTCCCAGCACTTGTTGCAAGTATGAAAGAATGTGTAGAAAGAGGCGGATTTGCAACTTCTGTAACTCCTGTTTCTCAATTCTATGCTCAACAAGCATTCTTGAATGCTACTCAAGGTGATTGGAAAGTTGCTAACCCAGGATATGCAAAAATGTTACTTGGTTACTTTGGTAAAACTCCTTGTGAACCTGATGCTGAGTTGGTTAAATGGGCTGAAGAAAAAATGGGTATGGTTCCAACTACTGAAAAAGTTGTTGATTTGAATGATAAAGACCCTGAAAAAGGCTTAAAAGCCGCTGAAGAAAGATTGAAAGCTGCAGGTTTGCCTGTAACTGACGAAAATCTCTTTATTGCTGCAGCTTGTAAAGACGGCAACGTTGATAAAGGTATTGATTTCTTGCTAGGAAAAGGAGTTGTTTCCGTGAATAAAACAGCAGGTGAAAAAACAGCTGCTCCTGTTGCAGAAGGCGGTGCTAACGGATATACGGTTACTGTTAATGGTAAAAAATATGCTGTTGCTCTTGATGGCGGAAAAGCTACTGTTAACGGAAAAGTTTATGACGTTGATGTTAAAGCAGGTATTGAAGCTGCTGCGCATGGCCCTGCTGAAGGTCAAGAAGTTAAAGCAAAACTTCCTGGAAACGTTCTTCGTATTGAAGTTTCAGAAGGTGACACAATTGAAGAAGGCGACGTTTTGATGATAGTAGAAGCGATGAAAATGGAAACAGAAATTACTTCTCCTGTTTCAGGTACTGTTCGTTCAATTGAAGTTGCTGTAGGAAATCAGGTACAATCAGGTCAAGTACTTGTTGTTGTAGGATAGAAAGGAGAGAAGAATGAATATTCAAGATGGTTTAACTACTCTCTGGCAATCAACAGGTATAGCAAATTTTGT
>JAZTXF010000065.1:0-2109 GCA_045636305.1 Candidatus Gastranaerophilaceae bacterium
ATGGAACAGCTGACATCTTAAGTGAAATGCGTGAGATTTATACAAATGCAAGATACCGCGGAACTGCCAGCAAGGTAGATTTGAAACGAATGAAACAAATCAATAAGCAGCTGTCAAATGCTTCTATTCCACAATAAAAGGGGCTGTAAAAAAACGCCCTTAAAGAGAAAACCGCTTAGGTCGTGTGACCTAAGCGGTTTTTGGGTATAATTAATTATGCCACTAAATAAAAATACCAATGACAATTATATTATAAGACAGCTAAAATTACCATTGGATATCGAAAAAATTATTGATATTTCTGATCCAGTTTGCAGTTTCAGTGAAATCGTGGATGGTATTGACTTTACAAAATATTTTGCAGTTGAGGAGAGCAAAACAGGTCGTCCAAAATACAATTCAACAATTATGCTGAAAATCGTTCTTTTTTCCTTTATGGAAAACGGTTATCTGTCACTGAGAAAAATTGAAAAATCTTGTAAAACAGACATTCGCTATATGTGGCTCTTGGATGGTATGGCTGCACCTTCCTTTGCTACTTTCGGAAATTTCATCAACGAACTTACTGATTCTATTGAAAACATTTTTCTTGCAATCAATCAAGTTATCTTTGAAAAAGAGCAGGTTGACCTTCAACATGTTTATATTGATGGAACTAAAATAGAAGCTAATGCAAATAAATATACTTGGGTTTGGAAAAAATCTTGTATAAAGAACCGAGATAAAGTGTTCCTTAAAGTTTCAGAATTGTTGGAAGAAATTAATAAGGAAGAATTGTGTTATTTAAACGTAGGATTCGAAATAAGAACAGAATACGCCATCGAATATCTTGATCTGATCCTTCAAAAATATCAAAAAGTGTACGATCTCAATCCAAAGGAGTTTACATCTGGAAAAGGGCACCGAAAAAATAAGCAGCAAAAGCATTATGAGAAATTGGAAGAATACAGAAATCGTCTTGAAAAGTACTCAGAACATATCAAAATATGTGGTGAATCAAGAAATAGTTATTCTAAAACCGACAAAGGCGCTACTTTTATGCGTGTCAAAAGAGATTACGTAGGAAATGATCAATTACTTCCTGCATATAACATGCAGATAGCGGTATGTGATGAATACATTGCAGCAATCGATGTAAAACAGTACGCCACAGATGTTGATTGTTTTGTCCCATTAATGGAAAAATTTAAAGAGCTTTATGGGCATTATCCAAAATATCCAGTAGCTGATGCTGGCTATGGTTCATTTAATAACTATATATTTTGTCAAATGCACGGAATGGAAAAGTTTATGAAATTTACCATGTTTGAAAAAGAAACCAGGGATTTAAAATATAGAGAAAATCCCTACCGTGCCATAAACTTTAAACAGAATGAACTTGGTGAGATACTTTGTCCACAGAATCGCAAGTTCCATTTAAAATGTACCAAAGCAGTTCAAGGAAATAAGTATGGGAGACGTGAAGAGGTATATGAATGCGAGAATTGTGAAGGATGTCCACACAAAGAAAAATGTTGTCCTAGAGCTAAGGGAAACCGAACAATTCGAATGAATCGTGAACTAACTGCTATACATGAAGAGGTAATAAGCAATCTGTGTTCTGTACAGGGAATGTTACTGTGTATGAATAGAAGTATTCAATCAGAAGGAACATTTGGTGTCATGAAATGGGACCGAAGTTATAAAAGAGCGTTCAGAAGAGGTTTGAAAAGTGTATTTTTGGAGTTTTATCTGATTTCTTGTGGTTTCAATTTATATAAATATCACAACAAACATCAAAAAATAGAAAAATGTGCGTAAACCGTTTGGATTAATAGTTTGTGTAGGCCACAAAAGGAATGTGGTCTAGTTTTTGTACTCAAAAAATCCAAAATACTGTGTGGAAGTTATAAAAAAGGGACACCGAATGCGATTGCATTCGGTGTCAACTCTTTAAGGGCGTTTTTTTACAGCCCCCTTTTGTTGTAAAAATATTCAACTGTTTGAATAGTGAAAAACTGGTTGATAAATAATTGACAATTCTTAGAAAATAATCCGAAATTTAGTACAAATGTATCGTAAAAGGTGCAATATGCTAAAAAAATGCACTAGATTTTACAAAGAAATCAG
>JAZTXF010000066.1:0-6083 GCA_045636305.1 Candidatus Gastranaerophilaceae bacterium
GCGGGTAAATCCAAAATTTCGACTTGATAACGCTCGTCAGCCATAATAGCATCAACAAAAGGTTTGACTTTCTCCGGATGAGATGTAATATTATCAGCCGTTAAAACTCCGCCTTTTACTAAAAACTTATCCACTAACTCAAAAAACTCTATATATTGACCTTTATTAGCATCAATAAAAACAAAATCTAAAGGCTCTGTCCACTCTTTTAAAATATCTGTTGCCGAACCAATAATCGGATTAATCACATCCTCAATTCCACAATTTTTAAAATGTTCCCTTGCAATACATTGCCTTTTTTCCCAAAACTCTATAGTGGTAAGTTTTCCGCCATTCTCTTTAAAAGCCCAACCCAACCATAAACCTGAATATCCATTTGATGTGCCAATCTCTAGCCCACTTTTACATTTTGCAATTTTTACAAGCATGTTTAAAAAATTGCCTGTTGCTCTGGATATATTCCAAAAATCTGTTTGTGTTTTTTCTAATTCTGCTAAAGTTTCAAGAGTAATATTGTTCATTATAAGTTTTCCTCTTGGTCTTGCAAAATGACACCTTCTTGTTTTTCTTTTTCGGTATCTTCAATTTTTGTTTTTTCTACTACCGTCAATGTTGTCATTGGCAAATCTATAGGATTTTTCTGTAAAACAATTTGTTTATTTAAATCAAAAACAATATATTCTTTTTCAACAACATTTGTAATAATAACAAGCCCATCCTCTTTTATTTCATTAAACTTGTTAGAAAATCCTGCAATATTTAAAGGTATCGTTTTTTCTATTTGCTTTGTTAGCGGATTAAATACGTCTATAGAGTTTGTCACTGAACTTAAAATGTAAAGTTTTTCTTTATAATAAAACATATCCACCGGTTTTAAAGATGTAGAAATTATTTGACCTTCTTCAACATATTCTTGTGCTGCTTTTATTTGTTCTTCTTTTTTCAAATAATTTTTAACCGCCGGACCTGTTGCAAACAAAGAATCCTTTATATAATGTTTTTTTCTGCTTCCAAAAACTATTTCTTCTTCTTTTTTTGCATCTTCAACATATTCTTGGTAAGGAAAAATTCTTAGAGAATGTCTTGTTCTGCTTAAAACGTAAACTTCATTATTTATAATAGCTAATTTGGATGCATTTGGAACATTACATTGATAGATATTTACATAATTGTTATTTAATTCAACCGTGTAAATATCTCCGCTATTTTCATCTTGATAAATCAACTTTGTTTCATCATCTGAAAAACTAATTTTATCCGGATTTCCCTTTATTTGAATTTGTTTTACAAATTTCATTGTTGGAATATCTATTACAAAAAGATTTGAACTGCTATTAGACACAACATAAGCCGTTTTTTCATCTTTTGTAACCAAAATTTCATCTACAACAACACCTAAATCAATTTGTTTTGCAATTTCTTCATTTTGGATATCCACAACATCAATATAAGTTTTGCCATTAGTAGAAACTAAGAGAAATTTCTTTTGTATTTCTTTTACCGCTCTTGGAATGCTATCCAACTTTAACGTATATTGAACATCCCGCATTTCTGTAGGCATTATATATATGTAATTTGAATTAAAATTTGTTATAAAAAACAACTTATCTTTTAACGGTTCAATTACTTTTATTGTTCTTTCTTGTTCTTTAACTTCTTGTGTTAAATCTTGTTTTATTTTGTTTTTTTTGACGGTATCTATTTTTAAATTTGAGTTAAGCGGAATATTTAAATCCCCCAAAACCCCAACCAAAGTATCAGGTAAAACTAATCCTTTAGGAACTAACAAATCTTGAGGCAAAAGTCCGGAGCGAACTTCTATCGGAAAATCTTTTATATCAGAAACAGAAAAACCTGTTTTATTTTTAATTAACTTTAACAAACAATAATTATTATTAAATATAATAATTTCAGGTTTTTTTACAAAAGCTAAATTTCCCGGATACGTGTATTTAACACCAAAAGAGGTTTCTTCCGGCGAAAAAGCAGGCAATAAAGGTAAATAAATCGTACCATCCGGCATCGTTATCAATCCATCAAAACGGATAGTTGATTTGGGGACGGACTCAATCACATAATTTTTAATTTCTACAGGCAACTGTGTAGCAAAAACCGGAGATACGCCCCATAAAGCAAACATTGTTACTAAAGAAATTAAATACTTTTTCATCTTTTCCACCTTTATTAATTATGCAAAGCTTTTTTAAATCTTTTCAAAATACTTTCATCATTTACTTCTTTTCCTGTTGAAAGCTCAAACAATCTGGAATAAAGCTTTCTTTCTTCCTCTGAAAGAGTCTTTGGTGTTCTTACTTTAACAACAACATAATGATTTCCTCTTCTGTTTGGGTTGTTAAGATAAGGAACTCCTGATTCTTTTAAAGTAATTATTTTACCTGTTTCTGTCCCCGCAGCTACGGAAACTTTTCTGTCCCCATCCAAAGATTGAATATTTAAATCATCACCCAACACCGCTTGCGGCATAGTAATATCAAGCTCTGTATAAACATCATACCCTTCTCTTTTATAATACTCATGTTCTTTAACAAAAAGAACAATATATAAATCTCCTGAAGGGCCGCCATTTTTACCGGAATCCCCTTCTTGTGCAACTCTGATTTTTGCCCCGTTATCGACTCCTTTAGGAATTTTTACTTTTATAGTTTTTTCTTTTTCTACACTTCCACTTCCATTACAGTTCTTACAAGGATTTGTGATTTTTTGTCCTGACCCACCGCAATTAGGACAAGTACTAATTTGGGTAAAAGAACCCATAATTGTATTTGTAACTTGTTGTACACGACCGCTTCCTCCGCATGTCGGGCAAGTTTTAGGAACCGAACCGGGTTCAACTCCGGAACCGTTACAAACATCACAATGTTCAAGATGATCAATTTTTATTTCTTTTTCTACACCAAAAACAGCTTCTTCAAAAGTTAATTCCATATCTAAACGAATATCTCTGCCTCTTTGAGGAGCATTTGGGTTTCTTTCATATCCTGAAGAAAAACCAAAATTACCAAAAAAAGTTTCAAAAATATCGTTTAAATTACCAAAACCACCATCAAACGGACCACGAGAACTATAGCCTGCATTAGACAAGCCATCTTCTCCCCACTGGTCATAAACCGCTCTTTTTTCGTCATCCATTAATGTTTCATATGCTTTCCCAAGCATTTTGAATTTTTCTTCTGCATCCGGCTCTTTATTCACATCCGGATGATATTGTCTTGCTTTCTTTCTAAAAGCTGCTTTTATCTCGTCTTTGCCTGCGGTTTTAGAAACCCCTAATATTTCATAATAATCTGTCATTTTTCTTATCCATTTGTTGCAACATTAACTAATGATGGACGAATAACCTTATCCCCTAACTTATAACCTTTTTGCATTTCCGCAATTACGGTTTGATCAGGATATTCTTCCGTTGGTGTCTGCATAACTGCCTCGTGGAAATTAGGGTCAAAAAGTTGTCCTTCTGTTTCTATTTTTACCAATCCCATTTTTTCCAAAGAGTCAATAATTTGTTTGTGCAAAACAGTAAAAGACTCTTTCACACAATTAACATCTTCATTTGTTTGTAAAATTTGTTCTGCTCTGTCAAAATTATCTAAAACTTCAATTAGCTTTGATAAAACTTCTATTTTTCCGTAATTTATTAACCCTTCTCTTTCTTGTGCTTGTCTTTTTCTATAATTGTCAAAATCAGCCGCCAATCTAAGATATTGATTATTTAAATTATCATAATCCATTCTCAATTTTTCTGTTTCATTAACATCCGGTTCTGTAGTTGCAGACTCTGATTTTTCTTCAATAACCTCTTTAAACGGATTATTTTCTACATTTTCATCAACTTTTATTTCGTCAATATTATCATTTTTCATTTTTAAGTCCTCTTTTTATAAAATCGGCAATAAACTCTAAGTCTATTATAGCCCAACAAAGATGAATAATAAATCTTCTTAATGTTTTTTTAAGGTTTATAAATTAAACAGATGAGAGCCAAACAAAATTATTCCTATTAAAACACTAATAAAAGTAGCAATTAAAACCCCGCCGGCGGCCATATCTTTTGCAAATTTTACCAATTTGGAATATTTGTTTCTATAATATGCATCCAAAGAATATTCTATAACCGAATTAAACAGTTCAGAAACCATAACAAAACCAATTGCAAAGAATAAAATGCAAAATTCTATTGCATCAAACCTCAAAAAACAAGCTAAAAACAAAACAATAATAGCTGCCAAAACATGTTTTCTAAAATTTTTTTGAGTCTTATATGATAAAAATAAACCGTTTAATGCTGTTTTAAATGATTTTAAAAAATTATTCTGGGTATACTTTGACATTTACACTCTCCATTGATTTACTTTGTTGATTTAACATAAAAGTCAAATCTTCATCATTAAGATGATCAAAACCTAACAAGTGCATTATGCCATGTGAAATAAGAAAAAACAATTCATTCTCAAAAGAATGTTCTTTCTCTTTTGCCTGCTCAATTGTTTTATCTAAAGAAACAATAATCTCTCCAAGATTTATTTCGTCATCAAAAATAAATCTTTCTTCAGGCGAACTGTCTGCAAATAAAGCAAAAGTTATAACATCTGTTGGTCTGTCCTTTTGCCTATATTCTTTGTTTATTTCATGTATTTTTTTATCATCACAAAAAACAACATCAAAAGAAAGAGTCTTAAAAGCATATTCTGCTAAACAACTTTGATTAAAAACCTCACTTGTTTCTAAAAAATATTTTATAATTTTTTTTGTTCCTAATAAAACATTTTTTTCATTAATATTAAAATCTGAATAAATATTTTCTATAAAAATATTTAATTTAGTCATTATTTTCTAATCCTTCTTTTTTTTCTTCTGTTTCAGAAGAATCAGCAAATAATTGAGATTGTTTTGCTTTAATTTTATTTTCTAATTCTTGGATAGCTGTCTGATGATATTTAATTCTCTGATGATGAGCTGCTCTTAAAACCCTTGAAAAAGTTGTTGCAATAATTTTTAAATCTTTAAAAGTTAAAGGAGAATCAGATAATTGACCATCCTGCAATCTCTCATTAAATAATTTATCAATAAGTGCTTCTAAAGCTTCTTGAGTGTGTTCCGGCAACGTTCTGGCAGCAGATTCAACTGCATCCGCTAACATTAAAATAGCTGTTTCTTTTGAATTAGGCTTTGGTCCGGTATACCGGAATTGTTCCTCAGAAACATTTTCTGCCCCTTCTTCTTTAAGCGCTTGGTTATAAAAATAACTTGCAAGAGAATCTCCATGGTGCTGAGTGATAAAATTCTGAACTATTGGAGGGATTCCATATTCTTTTGCCAATTCAACACCATCTTTAGGGTGCGCAGTTATAACCATTTTACTCAATCTCGGATTTAATTTTGTATGCGGATTTTCAATTCCAAAATAAGTTTGGTTTTCGACAAAGAAAAGAGGTCTTTTCAATTTTCCAATATCATGATAAAAAGCACCAACACGAGCCAAAATCGGGTCTGCCCCTATCGCTTCAGCTGCGGCTTCACAAAGATGCGACAAGCGCAAACTGTGATCATATGTTCCGGGAGCTTCATAATTTAATCTTTTTAACAATGGTTGATTTGTATCTGCAAGTTCTGCTAACCCGTATGGGGTAATAATTTTGAACATACTTTCTAACAACGGTAGTGTTCCTAAAGCTATAATTCCGCTCAAAATACCATTGCTCAAGCCTGAAATACTGTCTTTAAGTAAAACAACAGAATCAACATCTACAAGACATTTTTCTAACAGATAAACACTTAAAATCAACAAGACCATAACCAATGAAATTTCAAAACCTGTTTTTACAAGATCAAAACGACGTGAGTATTTAATTCTCGCAACAGAAACTGTTGAAACCAGCGCAACAATAATAAATATAGCCATAGATACAGCTTCAAGCTTCAACGTTAAAGAAGTCATTGTTATTAACAAAATTGAAGTTAAAAAAGAAACACGGGGGTTTGTAAAAATAGCTAATATAATTGCAAAAGCCGGAAAAGGTATTAAATACACAGACAAACCATCCGGTAATAAAACGGCACAAATA
>JAZTXF010000067.1:0-5187 GCA_045636305.1 Candidatus Gastranaerophilaceae bacterium
CATTTTAGGACAAACTAATCAGCGTAATAAGATGATTAGAGACCTTATTACAGACTTTAATAAAGTTGATTTGTCTGATGTTGAAGGTGATTTGCTTGGTAATGCTTATATGTATCTGATTGAGCGATTTGGTTCAGATGCAGGCAAGAAAGCGGGAGAGTTCTATACACCAAAAGTTCTGTCTGCTTTGTTAGCAAAATTAGCTATGCCTAAACCAGGTGATAGAATTTGTGACCCTGCTTGTGGTTCGGGTGGTCTGTTATTGTTAGCCGGTGAAGAAGTTTCTTCTCAAGGTTCAAAAGATTATGCTTTATATGGACAAGAAAAAACTGGTGCAACTTATAACTTAGCTCGTATGAATATGTTTTTACATGGACAAGATTCTGCTCGCATTGAATGGGGTGACACCTTAAACAACCCATTGCTAAAAGAAAATGATCGTTTAATGCATTTTGATGTAATTGTTGCAAACCCACCATTTTCATTAGATAAATGGGGTGAAAAACACCTAGAAAATGATATTTACAATCGTTTTGACAGAGGTATGCCTCCTGCAAGTAAAGGTGATTATGCATTTATTTCTCATATGATTGCAACAGCAAAACCAAGATCCGGTCGTGTAGCAGTTATTGTTCCACATGGTGTTTTGTTCCGTGGTTCATCAGAAGGAAGAATTAGAGAAGCTTTGATTAGAGAAAATATTCTTGATGCAGTAATCGGTTTGCCTAATAGCTTGTTCCAAACAACCGGTATCCCTGTTGCAATGCTTGTTTTTGATAGATCTCGTGAACAAGGTGGCGCTAATGAAAACAAAAAAGATGTTTTGTTTATTGATGCAAGCAAAGAGTTTGTTCCTGGTAAAAACCAAAACACTCTTTCAGATGAGCATATCAATAAAATTGTTGATACATATAAAAATCGCAAAGAAATTGAAAAATATTCACATATCGCAACATTTGATGAAATTAGCGAAAACGACTTTAACCTTAATATCCCTCGCTATGTTGATACTTTT
Source organism: Candidatus Gastranaerophilaceae bacterium (assembly GCA_045636305.1). Lineage (GTDB taxonomy): Bacteria > Cyanobacteriota > Vampirovibrionia > Gastranaerophilales > Gastranaerophilaceae > RGIG2134. The sequence continues at coordinate 1,016 of JAZTXF010000067.1, forward strand.
GAAGAGGAAGAAGAAGTTGATTTAGCAAAGGTTAAATCTTATATAGCCACACTTGAAAAAGAGCTTGTTGAAGTACAAAGCAAGATGAACGAATACCTCCAAGAATTGGGAGTGTAGTAGATGGAGCATTTTGAAGAATATAAAAAACAAAATGAGCCTGAAAAATATAAAAAGGCAGAAAATTGGCGTGTTGCTATCGGTTTGCAACAGGTTGATGGTTTAACTCCATCAAAATATTTGATAAATGTTGCGAAAGATAATATTGAAGGCAAAATCTCCATTGATGAGGCAAATGAGCAAGTAACACAATATTATAAGCAAAATCCGGCAAAAACTCCTCAAGAACACAATGAAAAAGAAGCTGATGAAGTTTCTGCACGTATCACAAAACTATTGAGCACACACACTTTTTCATTTAGCCCGGTTGAACTCCTTTCTATTCACAAAGCTTTGTTTACAGGTATCTTAAAAGATGAAATTACAGGTAAAATCCGCACTTATGACATTACCAAAGAAGAGCCCATCTTAAATGGTGATACGGTTATTTATGGTCGTTCGGATAGTATTCAAGAAACTTTGGACTATGATTTTGCTCAAGAAAAGAAGTTTAATTATCAAGGGCTTTCAAACAAACAAAAGGTTGAACATTTAGCAAAGTTTATCTCTGGCATTTGGCAGATACACCCATTTGGCGAAGGTAATACAAGAACCACTGCGGTTTTTGTGATTAAATATCTTTATACCTTAGGCTTTGAAACTAACAACGATATGTTTGAAAAATATGCTAAGTATTTTCGTAATGCGCTTGTTCGTGCTAACTATCAAAACCTTAAAAAAGACATTCCTTACACAATGGAATTTTTAAATAAATTCTTTGGAAACTTGCTTTTAGATGAAGATAATCTTTTGGACAATCGTGAAATGCAGATTAAGGATGTGAACAGCAAAGAAGAAAAAAGTTCACAGAAAAGTTCACAGAAAAGTTCACAGAAAATTTTAGAGTTGATTGCGCAAAATCCTAAAATCACAACAACTGAAATGGCTGAAACTCTTGGAATTTCAAGACGTGCAATAGCTAAACAAATAACAAATTTGAAAAACAGTAACCTACTCCGTCGTATCGGTCCTGACAAAGGCGGTCATTGGGAAGTGGTGGAGTAAGGAGAAATAACATAATGAAAATACTATCTATAGAATTTGAAAATCATCCAATTTTGGGAAATTTAAAATTAGATTTTACAGATAAAAATGGTAATCCTATGGATACAATCATTTTAGCAGGCGAGAATGGTTGTGGTAAAACAACTATTTTAGAAGAACTGTATAATTTATGGAACACTTCTAAACATAACGCAAATAATAAAGGTCAATATATAACAACACGAGTATATTTAAATGAAGGAGAGATTAATAAAATAATTCAAAGGATAAAAGAAGCGAATAATCATCGTTTAATCCCTATTAATCCAACAGGTCTTTTTGAAGTTAGGTGTGATTTGTCTACAAGTGCATGGGGTTGCTTTGATGTTAAATATCAGCAAGAAGGATCAAATGTAATAACACCTATTAGTTGTGTCATTATGTCATATCTACAATCTTTTGCTAAATCTATTTTTTCTACTGTTGATATAAATTATGTTAGTGAAGATATCACGACTATACAATCTTCTAGTCTAGATACAGATTCTAATGGAAGAAAAAAAAGTGATATATATTCAGCTAGAAAAATTAACCAAATGTTTGTGGATATAGATGCATTAGATAGTAGTGATTTAAAAGCGTGGACACTTGAACATATTGGTATACCTGCTCCACGAGATATTATATCACCACGTATTAAAAGATTTAGCAACGCTTTTGATTCAATGTTTGATAATTTACATTTTTATAAAGTAGATAATATTAGCAATACCAAAGCAATTTTGTTTAAAAAACAGGATAAAATTATACCTATTTCTCGACTTAGCTCTGGTGAAAAACAAATTGTATATAGAGGTGCGTATTTACTTAAAGATATTAAGTTAGATATTGGTAATACAGTACTAATTGATGAACCTGAAATAAGTTTACATCCAGATTGGCAGAAGAAAATATTAGTTTATTATCAAAAACTGTTTTCTGATGAAAACGGAAAACAACTTTCTCAAATGTTTATTGCGACCCACTCACCATTTATCATTCACAATCCTAATAGACATAATGACAAAGTGGTTGTTTTGCAAAAAGATGACAATGGTGATATTGTTCAATCAGATAAACCTGAATACTATGATTGCAATTCTTGCAAAGCGGTAGAAGATAGCTTTTCTGTTTATGAGTTTAATGATGATAAACAAAAGACTATCTTTGTAGAAGATTTTGCTCACGAAAATATTGTTAAGAAGCTTCTAGCAGAACACCATTCTGATATAGCTGTTTTAAAATTAGGATCATGCGATAAAGTATTATCTGCCTCAAAAGGCACAAAAGATAATTTTGATAATTTTTATTTTGTAATTGATGGAGATTGTAAAACCTATACTGATACAGATGCTTGGCATAATAATACTTTACAACTTAAGAAATATTGCATTGAGAATTACTTATTAACGAAAGGAGCAATTACTCATTTATTGACCTTAAAACAGAAAAAAATATCAGCTGAAGAATTCATAAAAAATGTTATTGATGAATGTAAAAGTGGATATTCAGGTTTCACAGTTTTAAAGGATAGTATCGACAAATATGGATTAGATTGGTCTGCAATAGATAATGTTGATGCATCAAAAATATTTGAAAAAATTAAAAATAAATTAGGTTATAAAAATGTTATAGATATAGAAAATATTTGTTTTGATGTTTTGAAAAACACAAATAAATTAGGAACCGTTTTTCAAGAAATTATAGATTTTTTAGGATTACAAGATGTCGCAGAATAATCAAAAAATACCTGAGGGGTGGAGTGTTAAAAAACTTGGAGAAGTATCTTTGTTGTTTTCAGGAGGAACGCCTTCTAAAACAGAACACAAGTATTGGGATAATGGAAACATTAAATGGTTATCTGCAAAATATATTGAAGAAAATAAAGTTATCGGTTGGGATTACATTACAGAAGCAGGATTAGAAAATTCATCTGCAAAATTGGCACAAATAAATGATATTATTTTAGTAACTAGAGTCTCTGTTGGAAAAATTTATTTTTGTGAAGAAAATTATGCAGTCAACCAAGACTTAACTATAATTAGGTCAAAGAGTGTTAACAGTAAATTTTTGTTTTTTTTAGTTAAAAATAAGCAAAATGTAATTACAGATAAAAGTCAAGGTTTGGCAATAAAAGGTATAACCAAAGAAGAATTATCCAATATTTCATTACTTATTCCGCCATTGCCGGAGCAGGAGAAGATTGCGGGGATATTGGGGACTTGGGATGAGGCGATTGAAAAGTTATCATCTTTGATAGAGCAAAAGAGAAACTTAAAAAAAGGTCTAATGCAAAGACTTTTAACCGGCAAAACCCGCCTCAAAGGCTTCACCCAACCATGGAAAGAAGTTAAATTAGGTGAAGTTGCCGAATTTAAAAAGGGAATACAACTAAATAAATTAGATATGATTGATGAAGGGTTGTATCCAGTGCTTAATGGGGGTATTTCCTATTCTGGATACACAAATAACTGGAATACTGATAAAGATTCTATTACGATTAGTGAGGGTGGAAATTCGTGTGGATTTGTTAGCTATATCCAAGAGAAATTTTGGTCAGGTGGTCACTGTTATACTTTAGATAAAATAAAAGTTGATAAACTGTATTTATATCAACTTCTGAAATTTGAAGAAAACAATTTAATGAAATTACGTGTTGGTTCTGGTCTGCCTAATATACAACTATCGTCACTAAACAAATTTAAGGTTAATATTCCTTCTGACATTGCTGAACAAAAAGCTATTGCTGATGTTTTATCAACAGTAGATGAAGAAATTAACCTTTTAAACCAAAAATTAGAAGCCTTAAAAGAACAAAAGAAAGGCCTAATGCAACAACTCTTAACCGGCCGAACCCGCGTGAAAGTGAACTAATATGAAAAAATGTTGTTTAAATTGTGCTTTTTGTATGCGTTGTATTGATAAAACAAGCTATGATATGTTAGCATTAAAGTCTACAAATGATGATATTACCACAATTTTAACTAATGAAG
>JAZTXF010000068.1:0-21541 GCA_045636305.1 Candidatus Gastranaerophilaceae bacterium
TGATTCCTATCACCGAAGGCTGCTCTGCGGGTGATTATGATTGTGCTGGCATGTTTGAGGACTGGGATAAAGTTACAAATATCGATGGACAGGATTTTAAAAATTTAAATCATTTAAAAAGAATGTACCTACTTTCAAAACAATTCAAAGTTCAAAAATTTTGTTACGCCTACAATGCAAATACTGATATGGAATGTAAAAAAATACTAGACAGCCCTTTTTTAGGACCAACAGCGTGTGTTGGCTTTTTACTTGAAGATGGTTCAATTTTTTATGCTCACGATGGAAACTACGATCTATATATAGATATAAATGGATTTAAAGGTCCAAATAAAGCAGGAAGAGATTATTTTGCCTTTGGTTTTGCAAATGAAAATAAAAATGGTATACCGCAAGGAAGCTTACTCCCTAGTGGTTCTAAACTATATAACACATATTCAAATATTGACGATTGGGCACTATGGAAAAACGAATGCACTCCTCAAAACCTTAAATCAAATTCCTGGGGCGGATTGAGATGTACAGCTAGAGTTCTCGAAGAAGATGCGATGAATTATTAATAAAAAAATAATAAAAAAGCCACCTATTAAAGGTGGCTTTAATTTTTTATGATGAACTTTTTGTCGGATATTTATAATCTAAAACACTTGAATAATCTTCTGTTGCATTTTCATCTGCATAAAATGTACTTATTGAACTTGCCTGAAAAGAATTATATCTGTTTTCCATTTCATGTCTATCTGCAGCCATTTGATACGCAGATATTTCTTCACTTGTTATTTTTCCATCGTGATCTTTGTCTATTTCACTAAAATATGTTAAAACAGTATTCAACATATCAGCAGGAATGGCACCTGTTGAACCAAGTTGAACAATTTCATCATAAGACAGACCTGATTTAGAAATGTTTTGCATCAACTTAGACAAATCTGATGAACCAATTTCACCATCCCCGTCTTTATCTATTGATGAAAAATTAGCAGTTAAATATTGAACAAATGCTGAATTCAAGTTAATAGTATTAACTTTTTCCGAATCAGGATTTGTAATTTGCTCTAAAGTCAAACCACCTGTTGTGCTTTGTTTTGCAAGCTGTGCAAAAGTATTATTTAATCCCGCAATTGCACTTGAAAAAATTCCGCTTCCATTTAAAGTCATAAGAAAACTCCATTTTATACTATTTTTCTATAGTTTAATGTTATTTTTTAAAAAGTAAACCATATATTTAAATGAAATTAAAAAATTTATCAAACAATTTTGAAGGTTCTACCGTCCTTAAACGTCCAAATTTTTTATATTTTTTTGCAGCGCTAAAGTACAAACCTTTTTTAGCCCTTGTTATAACAACATACAACAGCCTATAATTTTCTTCTAAAATTTCTGTTTTTAATTCTATGGCATTTTTTACTTTATACTTTAAATCCAGCGCTTTTATAGTTTCATAAAAACTTATGAAATTAGCAGTTTTTATAGATTTAAGCTCTGTACCAAGAGAACCTTCGGTAAATTCAGGCACAAAGACATAATCAAACTCGTCACCTTTAGACTTATGCATGGTCATAACCTGAACCTTTCCACCTAAAAACGTAGAAATTGTAGTTTCATTTTCACTAAACAATTTTAAACCCGCTACAATTGGACGCTTAGCAATTTGCTCTAATTTAGACACGACCTCTTTTCTTGTCTTAGTATCAACTGCCAACCTACGCACTATTTCTGAAATTATGTAAAGGTTAGATTTATCAAGTTCAGTCCTTGAATAATATTCTCCAATTTTTAACACCAAAGATTCAAATGAATCGTCACATTGAGCTAACCAATAATTCAATTCCCAATGAAGCGAAATCAAGGTCTCATCATTTAATAAGGATGCATTTACACAAACAAATGGAGTTTCTAACTCATTTAAGTATAAATTTTCTTCTTTAATTTTATAAATATTTTGATAGACATCTTGAACAAATGAATTATTCCAAGGTTCAGTACAAAACCTCAATATACTCAATATAATATTAAATACTTGATTTTGCTCTAATGCATCCGTTTTTGAGATAGTAGAAATTCCCTCATTTTTAAGTATAGTCGAATATTCATTTACCTGATAATTATTTCTTAATAAAACAGCAACTGAAGCACTAGGTTCGTTTTTTAGTATTTTTTTTATATTTTCTATTATTAATTTTCTTTCTTCTTGTTCATCTTCAACTATATTTGTTTTTATTGCATTTTTACTATTCGGATTTCGCCCTTCTGTTTCTTGCATTTTTATAGGATAAAAAGCATTTTTAGTTTCTAAATTCTTACAACCATACTCTATTAATTTATTAGCAAATTGATAAATATCACGACAAGAACGCTGAGAACAAGTCATTTCTACAGAAAAAGAAGAATTAACAAAATCCTTAAAACCTTTGATATCCGAATTTGTAAAAGTTGAAGTTATTGCCTGATTAATATCTCCACATCTTACAATATTTCCACTCTTCGCGCCAAGCAAAGATATGAGTTTTTGCTGAACAAAAGATGAATCTTGCGCCTCATCTTCTATAATATATTCACAAATATTTTGATAATGGGCTAATATTTGAGGATTTTTTTCTAAAATGTCTACAGCATAAATCAGCATATCATCATAATCAATCAAATTTCTTTGACCTAATTTGTTTTTGTACAAAGTATAAAAAGCCAAAAAATCTTTTAAATCTTTATCCTTAGGCTCTAATTCTATATCAACAAATTTAATTATTGATATACCTTTATCGTATTTTTCATATTCATCATATTTTAAACCAAGCTCACCAATTACTTCTCTAATTATTTTTTGACGAAAAATCTCATCACAAATATCAAAATTCTCATCTAAATTAACTTTTGAATAATTACCATTTTCTTTAATTATTCTCAATGCCAAACCATGAATTGTCGAAATATTAGGATAACTTTTTAAATCAGGATAAGCTGTAAGAATCCTTTCCTTAAAGACCTTAGCCGCAGAGTCCATATAAGTTAATACAAAAATCTTTTCCGCATCAACACCATTTCTAATAAGGTTGAAAACAAGCTCTTGCATAACAGTAGTTTTACCGGCACCGGGGACAGCCATTACAGCCATTTTGCCTTTTTTGTAATTCAAAACAGGCTTTTGATCTTCACGCGGAATAAATTTTTTCTGTACAATTTTTTCTTGTCTTGGCGAGGCTTTAACAGTTTTAACCGAAATAATATCGCTTACATCCGTTGTATTCTCTTGCCCCAATGAATTATACATAGATGACATTAAAAAAATTTTATTACTTGCCAACTCAGTTAATTTTTTAAGCAGCCTTTTTGTTTTATTTTTCACACAATTTATAGAATCTTGATAGTCAAAAGTTTCTTTTTTCCAACTACGAGCAAAAACCCAAGCATTATACAATGTTCCGGTATCTTGTTTTATCCATTCATCATTAGTTACATCCAGCCAAAATTGATATTTGGTTTTTAATTCTATATCTGCAATTTTTTGTGGAGTTCCAATAATTACGGTATTTCTCTCTATTTTAAATCCGTCTATATCATTTTCTGCAATAATAGAATTTTCTAACTGATTAAGAATTTTTTCTTTATTCTCTATTGAAAGAACCGTCTCTAAATTTTTTATCTGCTTTTCAAAAAATTTTATATTTGAAAGCTCTACATCAGAAAAAGCATAACCCACAATAAAATTACTATAAATTTTATTTAATTGAACACTCAATTTTTCTTTCACATCTATATTCTTAACAAACAATAAAAATTTCTCATATTTTTCATTCAATAAATCATCTTTAAAAACCAACTTGGAAAAACCGGATGTCCGCTCATAACTTTTCAAAATTTCATAAATTTGGTTATATGGAAACTTAAGCAGAATACTCAAAACACGAGAAACATCATCAATACTCGAATTTTTTAAGTTTATTAACTTCAACAAACACAAAATGCTTTTTATTATTCTATCATCAGCTAATTTTTCACTACCGGAAATAAATTGTACAGGAATTTGATATTTATCAAAAATAGTTTTAAAAGTAAATTTCAACTGATTATCAAAAACCGGAGTAACTACAGCAATTTCATCACAAGATACACCTTGTCCGATTAACCTTAAAACTTCATTAGCACATTTTTTTAACATTTCTAATCGTTTTGCAGAGGCAAAACTTTCAAATTGAGGTGATGAAATTTCCTCAACTGCAGAAATTATATTTTTATCTTCTTTCAAAATCTCTACACTATTCAAATCCGCGCATAAATACCCGCAACGTGTTGAGCCATTTGGATTTAAAGCTAAAACATATTTTTTTAATTGAGGTTTAATGTACTTAAAAAAATCTGTACAAGCAGGTGTTTGTTCATCATAATCATCAATAAGTAAGTATTTTATGTAGCTTAAAGCAGAAGTGTTTTCATATAAAAACTTAAATAGCGACTGCTGACGTAAATAATCAAAAACTCTTAACTCCAATGTTTTAAGTTTAAACAAATCCAATACGGTTTTTGCTTCTTCAGCAAAAGCCTCACCTAAAAAAGCACTTTTCTCAGCTACAGCCTCATCCGAGAGATTATTACAGACAATCAAGGAATGTCTGCGCAAAAGCTGATGAATAAGGTTAATTTTAGAATTATAATCTTTAAACCCTGCTTTTTTCACTGCATCCGAAAACAGACTTTGAGAAACCTCTAAACCACACAACAAAGGTGTTTCCTTTTTTTCTCCTATAGTTATATTTTTTTCAATTTCATCCCAATTATTTAAAACCGAATTATAACAAAGCCCCAAAAAAGTTTGGACATTAGGTTTTAATGCCGGTAAAAATGCTTGTATGAAAGAACTAATCTTATCTCGTTTATAAGAATTTAATGTTAAAACAAGAATTTCGTCAGGCTTTAACCCCTGATTAACAAGAGAAACATACTCTTTAATCAAAAGTTCTGTTTTATTAGACTTTGCACTCCCTACTATAATCATATTATTATTTTACAAGAAAATATGCCAAAAGTTAAGTTAAATTACGAGTTTTGTTGATTTGCATATATGTGTGTATTAATATTGAGGAAAAGAAAATAAGGAGTTTACAGTGATTAAAGAACAATATTTTCCGCAAGAAATTGAACCCAAATGGCAAAAATACTGGGAAGAAAACAACATAGACAAAACATATGATAATTCTGATAAACCTAAATATTATGCATTATCTATGTTTCCTTACCCATCTGGAAAGTTACACATGGGGCATGTTCGTAACTATACAATAACAGATGTTATTGCTAGATTTAAAAGAATGAATGGATACAATGTTTTGCATCCAATGGGCTGGGATAGTTTTGGACTTCCTGCAGAAAATGCAGCAATGAAAATGGGCGCAGACCCGGCTGTATGGACTGATGAAAATATTGCATACATGAAAAAACAACTTAAAATGTTAGGACTAACCTACGATTGGGATAGAGAAACCGCAACCTGCAAACCTGATTATTATAAGTGGACACAGTGGTTGTTTTTGCAATTTTATAAACGTGGTCTAGCCTACAAAAAAGAAGCGGCTGTAAACTGGTGTAATAAATGCGCAACTGTACTTGCTAACGAACAAGTTATTGACGGCAAATGCTGGAGATGCGATGAAACCGTTGAAAAAAAATATTTGTCTCAATGGTTCCTAAAAATTACGGATTATGCTGAACAATTATTACAAGACCTCGACAAATTAGAAGGTTGGGGTGATAACGTTAAAATTATGCAAAAAAACTGGATAGGTAAATCTACTGGTGCCATCCTCAAGTTTAAAGTTAAAGAAATAGATGGACTTGAAATTCCTGTTTATACTACACGTCCAGATACAGTGCATGGTATAACATATTTGGTTGTTGCTCCAGAGTACGGTGATATTGAAAAATTGACGACACCTGAAAATAGGGAAAAAGTTGAAGAATATCGTGCAAATGCTCGTAAAATGTCTGAAATAGAACGTCTATCGTCTGATAGAAAGAAAACGGGCGTACCTTTGGGTACACACGGTATAAACCCATTCACTGGTGAAGAGTTTCCTTTGTGGACAGCTGATTATGCACTAGTGGAGTATGGAACTGGTGCTGTTATGGCTGTACCGGCACATGATGAAAGAGATTATGATTTTGCTAAAGTTTATAATTTACCACTTAAGGTCGTTATACAAAATACTGAAAATCCTTCAGATTGTTCAACTGCAGCATTTGTAGAAGACGGAATATTAATTAATTCAAACCAATTTAACGGAATGAAAAATCGTGATGCAATCAAAGCCATCACACAATTTGCCAAAGATAATGGTTTTGGTGAATTCAAAACACAATACAGGCTCAGAGATTGGCTAATTTCTCGCCAAAGATATTGGGGTGCTCCAATTCCAGTTGTGTATTGCGAAAAATGCGGAGTTCAACCTGTTCCTGATACGGAATTACCTGTAAAATTACCTGAAGATGTCGATTTTTCAGTAGTTGGCAAGTCTCCAATCTTAACATCTAAAACTTTCCTTGAAACGAAATGCCCTTGCTGCGGAGGAAAAGCAACAAGAGAAACTGACACAATGGATACATTTATATGCTCCAGCTGGTATTATTTAAGATACGCAGATGCCAAAAATGATAAAATGCCTTTTAGCAAAGAATTAGCTGACAAATGGCTACCTGTTGATCAATATGTCGGAGGTATAGAACACGCTATTCTTCACCTGTTATATTCAAGATTTTTCACAAAAGCACTAAACGATATGGGGCTTATAAGCTTTGATGAACCATTTAAAAACTTACTCACACAAGGAATGGTGCTTAAAGACGGTTCAAAGATGTCAAAATCAAAAGGTAACACCGTTGATCCTGATGAAATTTTTGAAAACTTTGGTGCAGACACTGCAAGATTATTCATTCTTTCAGACTCACCTCCGGCAAGAGATTTTGATTGGTCTGATGCAGGCGTTGAGGGTTGCTATAAATTCTTAAACAGAGTATGGAGATTAATTTCTGGTAACCAAGAAAATATAGTTTTAAATTACAACATGCCTGAAATTACAGCACTAACAAAAGAAAACAATGATTTAGTCAGAAACACGCATATGTTTGTGAAAGGTGTTACGCACGACATTTCACACGAATTCCAATTTAATACAGTAATTTCAAAGTATCGCGAATTTGTCAACACACTATATGATTACACTGCCAAACACTCAAACTTTACAGATGAAGACAAACAGGTATTCAGTTTTGCGGCGATAACACTTATTAAAGCGATGTCTCCTGTCACAGTCCATATGTCTGAACAATTTATGAGTGATTTGGGAGCAAGTACCTCCGTTCACAAAATGGATTGGCCAACATTCGATGAAAATCTTGCAAAAAATTCAAGCATTACTTTAATTGCGCAAGTTAATGGCAAAATCAAAGACAAAATCGAAGCTGATGCTGAAGCATCAAAAGAAGAACTGGAAAAACTGACACTTTCAAGCCAAAAAGTTCAAGATTTTATCGCTGGAAAAACAATAGTAAAAGTAATTGTCGTACCAGGAAAACTCGTTAACATCGTAGTTAAATAAGCTTTAATTAAAACAAAAAGAAGCAGCCAATTAATTGGCTGCTTCTTTTTTTAGAAAGGAAGGTTTAAACATTTTCTTTTAAGTAATCTCGTTTACCAAGCGACATTACATTAAACAACATATATTTAGCGCCATACAATAACAAGCCTAAACCACAAAGTTTTCCAACTTTAGGAGCTTTTTTAGCCCCACAAACAAGAGTACCAGTTGCTAACGCCGCAGGAACAACATTATCTACGACATTGCTGACAAACCCACCGATATAGCCTACTGTTGCATCAAAAAACTCTTTAATATTATTATCCATAACAAATCTAAACCAAGCTTTTTTACTATTTGCCTCTATAGTACTTAATTTGGAAATATTATTCGACTGAACATAATGATCTACCATCGTATTGGCTACATTTTTTTTTGCTGTCATTGTGCCATTAATGGTTCCGCTTTTATGGGCATCATATGCAATGATACCTGCTGTCATTACGCCTAGTGCTTTGGATGCTAAAGTATAAAAATTCATTATTTTTCCACCTTCTTACTTTCCGGTTTCGGTCCCGGAACTGTAACCTCTACTTGTCTTCGTGACATCTTAAGAAGAATATCTGCCGCCATCAATGCATCTTCACCATAAACTGCGCTGGAAGACTGCATATTATTTAAAAGTTGTACCGTAAAGTCATCCCCTCTTGCAAATTCAGAATCTAAAGTTGCCAAAGCTACAAACCTAACAGCTTTTGATCTATCTTGCAAAGCTTTATTCAATAAATTTGTAAGAGCCACATCCGTAAATCTGGATTTATGTTCTTTGAATCTTTCCATAACCTCTTTTATTGCCATTTCACGAACTTTTGCATTTGGGTTATTCATATAATTTTCTAAAGTCATAATATATTCATCTGTAAGCTGAACAATCTTTTCTTTATGTGTTTCTTTTTCTTTCTTAGCCTCTTCTGTTTTTACAGTATCTTTAACCGAAGTATTTGCTATATAAGATTTTGCAACATCATCAGCATTTGCCTTTTTAGGCCCCTGAGTGTAATAATTAGCAGGATAAGCCATTTGTTGGTTTGGATTGCCTCCACCAATACCATTCAAATTCACAGCCGCTGCTGCCGCATTTTCACCACCATTGCCTGTAATTCTACCTGCATTTGCATTAACACCGGATACTGGATACGGATAAACCGCTGGTGTTGAATATGTATTATTTGAATTTGCAACTGTACCAGCAGATGGATTTACAGATGGATTATAAATAATAATATTAACATTAGACGGTTGCTTTCCCGGCTCCGATTGAGGGATATTTACCGGCATATAAATACCGTTATGATTTACAACCGGTTGCTGTGAATTTGAAGTGGCTGAAGGTTGAGGATGAGGTTGAGCAATGGCAGGTTGAACTTGCCCCCCTTGAGGCTGTCCCACTACTTGCATCGGCACTTGAGTATTCATAACTTGTGACACATTTTGCATACAAAAAACCTTACCTTACTATAAATAATAAGTCCAAAAACGAAAAATAAATGCTAAAAAACTACACTGTATCACTAAAATTGCAACACAACTTAACATTTAAAAAGATTAATTCTTCTTAAATTTAAAGCCACGGCTTTTTAAATATTTTTCTATTTCTCTATACCAAGGTAATTTTTGTTTAAATACAATCTTATAATTATTAACATCTCCACGAGAAATTCTTTCAAAATGTTCCTGACAAAGCGCCTCAAAAGAAATTTCCATTTGTCGGTTAAGTTCATGCCTATCAAGACTTGCCTCTTCCAAAACTATAGGCTCGCCGACCTCTACAAGAACCTCTGGTCTGTGTTCTCTTAAAAAGCAATACTCATATGACAAAGGAACAAGATTAACTCCACCTATTTTTTTCACAACATTTTGGGCTATATACGCCACACCGGTTTGAAACTCAATCGGACGGTAATGAGGAGGGCGAATTATACCTTGAGGAAAGATCCACAATGCAGTGTTATGCGTTTTATCTTCTACCAACAAATCTACAGAATGTTTAAGAGCAACCATTGCAGACTGAGCAGACTTTTTATTTACAGGAAACGCACCTGCATAATTAAATAAAGGAAAACGATTCATTTCCTCTATCATCATAGTCATTCTTCTTTTAAAAACTCTTCGGCACAAATTATAACAAACTATCCCATCCCACCAATTACAATGAGGAGCATAAAAAATACAAGGAAAATTTGGATTTATTTTTTCGTCATATTTTTCTTTATTGATATACCTCAACGCAAAAAAACGATGCTCAAGCATTTTAGCAAACACATAATCTGCAACAGCAACCCAAAAATGATGCCACTTTGCTTTTCGAAATTTTTCATTTCTGTTTCGCAAACGTGTCGGAGGAACATCTGCATATAAAGGTTCTTTTTCTACTACAATTTTAGCCATATACTTGTTTTACCATATTTTAATTTTTTTTTAAAGATTTTTAATTATTTTTTTTAACCTTTGTTACGTTAATAGAGTTTATCGAATATAACAATTTATAAACTTTGGGATTTTTTGACAAATACAATTTTAATTCAAGATCATCATATTGACTTATAATATTTTTTTTAGTCCTCAACACAATTTTCACAGGCACAGTCTTTGATGCAAAGCCAATACCAAACGGTGCAATATCTTGTGTTTTTGTATAAATTTTATTTCCTTTTTTATTATAAAAATCCACAATCGCATAGAGTTTTGATATGTCATTGCCGGTTCTGTTTTCCAATTGAAATTCATATATAATATCATATTCATTCCTTATAAGGAATTTTTTAACAGAGAAATTAAATTTTGAAAAAATTAACTCTTCTTGTGATAAAATGTTTCTGTTAATATATGATTTCAGTCTGCTTAACTTTGCATCATACAATTTACTTTTTATATCTTCTCCTAAAGATGCATACTGCAATTTCAACTCAAAAAGCAACCTTTTATAAATATCAAAATTAATAATTGACGGTTCCTTACTCTGAACATATTCAAAGAACTCAACTGATAATTCAGGAGCTTTTTCAAGATTTAATAAACCTAATTTATATGCCACGACAGAATTTTTTTCTTTTTCATAAACATATGATAAAAGAGAGATAGCTTCTTCTATTTTTCCCCGAGTAGCATAATTATCTGCCAATGCTACGTAAGTTTCATTCTTCAATTGTTCAACTTCCTTCAATGAAGGACTGCTTATTTTTTTCAAATAAAACAAAGCTTTATCATAACACTCTATGGCCTCATCATAATTAGCCTCATTAAAAAGAGCGTTTCCATATTCTTTATAAAATTTACCTTTTGCAAAAATAATTGAATATTTTGGAGAATCATTGATTCTTTTAACAATTTTTTCTGCCTGTGCGTACTCCTTATTTATAAGATATACACTAGCCAATGCAAATGAAGCTTCAGAATAATATCCGTTTCTCTTTTCTAAAGCCTTTACATATTCGTTTTGTGCTTGTATGTAGGCACCTAACAATTCATACATTTGGCCCAACTTTAAATTAATGTACGCATTATGTGGTTCTTGTTCTTCCTGATGTTTATATTTAGAAATCAAATAACCGACCATATCTTTTTCTATAACCAAATCTTCTTCCATCAAATGATGTTCAGCATTAAATCTGGCAAAAAACAATGAACCTGTGCCAACAATTGATAATATAAACAGGGTTATTATAAACGTTTTAAAATAATCAATAAAAGAAGATTTCTTAGTCATTTAATTCCACAATAGAAACATTATTTATTTCTTTAATTTCACTTATAACATCATTTACGTACTGTATTGCATGTCTTTCCTTAGACTCGAAGATAAAAACAATTAAACTTTGATATGTATCTTTATCATATTTTTTTCTACTTATCTCAACAATAGTCGAAAAACTTTCCGAGATTTTATTATACGCCTCATCTGAAACAGATACAGGACAAGTTATGCTAACTTTCAACCTGCGAACTGGTTTTATTGAAAACTTTGAAACAAAGTTTTTTTCAAAAATTCTAATTAATATCAAAACCGCAACAGAAAGAATTGTTGTAACAGAAGCTAAGGCGTACATTCCACTACCACATGCCATACCGATTGCTGCAGCTGCCCATAACGTAGAAGCCGTTGTTAACCCATAAATAGAGGACCCATGTCTTAAAACAGTTCCACCACCAATAAACCCTATTCCTGTAAGAATTTGTGCTGCTATACGGGCAGAATCTCTGGTTGAAGTAGCCCCATCTGCCATTAATACAGGAAAAGCGACAATAGATAATATAGTAAAAACACAAGAACCTACGCACACCAAAATATGCGTACGAAGCCCCGCCCATTTATTTGCAAATTCTCGTTCCAATCCCAATACAAAGCCCAAAATTAGTGACAAAATCAGACAAAACATCATATTAGATGATTGAGCCAACAAGTCTATTGTAAATCTTTCCATCTTTTTCTATCTCTCTTTACTTTTTGGATCCAACACATCTCTTATTGTATCACCAATTAAATTAAATGATAAGACTGCAACAAAAATTAAAAAACCGGGAGTCAAAAGCCAAGGTCTTGACACAATATTCACATATTCTTGAGCCTCTTTTAGCATATTACCCCAACTTGCATCCGGTTGCTGAATTCCCAACCCTAAAAAACTTAATCCCGATTCTGCCAAAATAAAAGAAGGAACCGACAACGTTATAGCAACAACAACATAACTCATCGTTTGAGGAAGAATATGCCTTGTAATAATTCTTAATTTAGATGTGCCGTATGTCTCCGCAGCTTTTACAAAATCTTGTGTTTTTACAGATAAAACCATCCCTCTTATAACCCTTGCAAAACTTGCCCAACCTATCAATGCAAGAATAACTGTTATTAAGGCAAATCGCTGAACACTAGTCATGCCGGAAGGTAAAATAGCTGCCAATATTATTAACAAATAAAAACTTGGGATTGACATTATCGCCTCGGCTAATCTCATCATAAGAAAATCTATTTTACCGCCCAAATAACCTGAAATACCGCCATAAAGCATTCCTAAAGGAAACGATATCAAAAGCGCCAAAAATCCTATCGTTAATGAAATCCTGCCCCCAAATAACAATCTAGAAAAATTATCCCTACCGTTAATATCCGTACCTAACAAAAAATATCTGCCTTTATCTTCCACACCAAACAAATGCCTGTCACAACGAATAACCCCCAGTATTTTATATGGTTCTGCCTTATTAAACAAGTTGATATAATACTTTTGGCTTCTGTCTAACTTATAATCAATTTCAAAAGTATCTTCATCAAAAACCCGATAATAATTATATGTATAAGGACGTGAGAACCTACCATTCTCGTCTATTGTGAAAATTTTACTTGGAGGAGCATATGACTGAGTTCTATCGGAAAAATCTTTTGAATATGGCGCTAAAAAATCCGCAAACACTACGCACAGATACATTATTATTAACAAAATCAATGCTATGGTCGCGAATTTATCTTTCAATAACTGAATTAAAATGTCTTTTGGTGAAAATACTGACAAAAATTTATCTTGCATCAACTTATCCTCACTCTTGGATCAACTATTTTTAACAAAATATCTGCAATTAAGTTACCCAAAACCAACATAAGTGTCCCCATCATAAGAGACGCCATAACAAGATTTATATCAGACTTTAACACAGCCTCCAATATTAACCTGCCCAAACCCGGATATTGAAAAACAAACTCAGTTAAAGCAGCACCGCTTAATAAAGAAGCAAACTCAAAACCCAAAAGCGTTATCATCGGATTTATTGCGTTTCTCAATGCATGTTTATAAACAACCTTTGTTTCCGGCAAGCCTTTAGCTCTTGCAAATTTAACATAATCAGCACCCAAAACATCCAACAAATTTCCTCTCATTTGTCGTTGTAACCCTGACAAAGAAATAGTGAACAAAACCGTTACAGGCAATACCAAATGCCAAAATATGTCTATAATTTTATTGGAAAAGCTCATACCGGAAAAATTAAAGGAAGTTAATCCTCCTGTCGGAAACCACCCAGTTTTTACCGCAAACATTAATAACAACAGGGCAAAAAAGAAAGATGGAATAGCCATTCCTATACTTGATAACACCGTCAAAACCCTATCAACAGGTTTTTTCCAATTCAACGCAGCAATAATTCCTAATGGAATTCCAACCATCCATGTCAACAAAATAACAAAACCTGTTAATAAAATGGTATTAGGAATTCTTTCTTTTAATTTATCAACTACCTTTTCCCCTGTAACGCTAATACCCATGTCTCCTTTTATAAAACTTTTACCCCACTTAAAGTACTGAACAATAACAGGCTTATCTAAGCCCAATCGTTCTATTTCATAATCAAGCGTTTCTTGTGAAATTGAAGGATTTAATTTTATTTCAGCCAATGGATCTACAGGGCTAAGACGTATTAAAAAAAAGCTTATCAAAGACACAATTACCAAAAGAGGTATTGTTTGTATCAATCGTCTTAAAATATAAATAAATAAATCCATAAAACAATATTATATTAATATTTTAGTTTTGCCAATTATACTAAGAAATAATAATCTAACTATTAAAAATTATCAATTAAACAGAGGTTTACTTTTAAACTCAAACAATTAAAATAAAAATATGAAGAAATTTTTGTCAATACTATTTTCAATATTAATAATAAACAGCCTATACGCAAGTGCAGAAGAAACAACTCCTACTGACGAATGGTCAGAAATAGGCAACATGCAAGATGCTTGGGATGGGCAAAAAATCATCACTGATGACCAATTTGAAAAAATTATCGAACAAAAAACCAGACATTCCAAAGAAAAAGAGGAAAAACGTTTCAGAAAAAAAGTTGGTGAAGCAATTAATCCAAATTTTCAAACTGAAACAAACATGAAAGAAATCAAAAAAATGGCTGAAGACTATCCAACGCTTTTAGTCCCAAAAGCCTTAATTATAGATAATATAGTCATACCAACAGGTTTCTACAGGGTTTTAGCTGCAAAAAGCAAACAAGAAAATTTTTACATAAATTTTTACCAAGGCAATAATTTAATTGGCAAAATCCCTGCAACAGAAACAAAAGACGACTATGGAGCAGAAACAATAAATTATGCTAAAATAATTTATACAGACCAAGACCAACGAGCAAAAATAGTTTATGGTTGTCTGGAGTACAATCTTGTTGCAGAAACAGGTACAAGATAGCAATCAAAGGAAAAATAAAATGAAACTTGCCGTATTTGATTTTGACTCCACTTTAATGGACGGAGAGACTATTGAATTTTTAGCAGAAGAATTTGGACTTAAGGAAAAAGTCAAAACTATTACAGAAAAAGCAATGGCCGGAGAACTTGATTTTTTTGAAAGCTTAACAACAAGAGTAGCATTATTAAAAGGCATGCCCGTTTCTCGCGTGGATGAAATATGCAAAAACTTGCCTTTGATGAACGGAGCGAAAGAAACCATATCAAGGCTTAAAGAAAAAGGATACAAAACCATATGTTTATCCGGCGGCTTTAAAAACGCCACAACTCCAATCTGTAAAGAACTTGGAATAGATGCTGATTTTTCTAATAGTCTACACGAAAAAGACGGATATCTAACAGGACTTGTCGGTGGAGAAATGATGTTTAATACAAGCAAAGGCGAAATAATCACAAAAATACAAACAATTCTTGGAGTAACTCCGGCTCAAACCGTAGCAATCGGAGATGGCGCAAATGACTTAAGCATGTTTGCTCATGCAGCAAAAAAAGTAGCATTTTGTGCTAAACCGATATTAAAAAAAGCAGCAAATATTATAATCGATAAAAAAAATTTAAAACTAATACTTGACGTGTTGTAGCGTTTAAGGTAAGTTATAAAGTATTGACAGTTAAATATTAATCAATGGGCCTGTGGCGAAATTGGTAGACGCACTAGACTTAGGATCTAGCGGAGCAATCTGTGAGAGTTCGAGTCTCTCCGGGCCCAGATATCAAAAAAGAGGTACCTTTCGGTACCTCTTTTGTTTGATTTATTTAAACCAATCGATTATCACTTGCAATAAGCCCTTATTAGGTGGTGCTACGTCTACTAAACCCATTTTAGGTAATTCTTTTCCTGTTACAATTTCTACTAAACCTTTATTAGGTGGTGCTACGTCTTTTAATCCATAATTAAATAGCATTTCCTGATTGTTTGTATTTACTCTTTTTTTAGGGCCTTGTGTTCTTGTTGAATCACTAGCAACTGGATTAATTTCTAAACTCATTAATACCCTCCTCTTGATTTTTTCTCGTATTTATATAAAGTATTTCTCTTATTCAAAATTGCTTTTTTAAACCTATTTGTTACCAAATATTACAAATCATTATCTATCGCAATCAACAACACTAAAAAATCAATTACTCTTTTATTTACAATCTCATTTACCCCAGTTCGAGTTGCGTCAACTTGCTCCCACCATTTAAAAGACACTTATTTTAAGTGTCTTTTTTTCATGCTATTAGCTTGTCTGCAGGGCAAGCGGGGTTTCAGGGGTGTAATCCCCGGCCTAACATCCGCCCTGATGTAAAGGCGGAGCCAAGGCGCAGTTTTCTTCTTTGGTTACTTTCTTCTTTGACAAAGCGAGCCGTTGAGCTGAGGCGAAACGTTGCGAGCCTGTCTGCAAGGCGGCCTTGCCAAAACAAAAGAAGAAAGTAACATGAAAAAAGAAAAACATCAAAAGAGATTCTTCGGTCGGTCAAGATTATTGAAAATAGTACCAATTAACGCTTTCCCTCTGAATGACAAAAAACTACCCGTCATTCAGAGCGAAGCGATGAATCCTCGACGAAGTCGGTCAAGGGCTAGTAAACGTTGGTTGACCAGCTGCGCAGGGGATTCTTCACTCTACTGCGTTCCGTTGTCTTAAATTTTCTTCACGGTTAGGCTAGTTACTGTACCGGCCGCGTTCTAGAAGAAGACTCGATGAATTATTAATTACAAATTTCACAATAAAAAGCCACCCTTTACGGGTTGCTTTTTTATTATACCTACATATCCAGCCCGATATCTAATGTTCCTGCCTTTGCCACAATTGCACTGGATGAAATTATGTCCACACCCGTTGCCGCAATTTCATTAACCGTAGAAAGATTCACATTTCCGCTTGCCTCAACAACAGCTCGTCCTGCAATATAAGACACACATTCTTTCATCTGCTCACAAGTCATATTATCGAGCATTATAATATCAGCACCGGCTAAAACAGCATCTTTTACTTGTTCAAAAGTATCACATTCAATCTCGATTTTATGAGCATGAGAAATATTTGTTCTTACTTTTTTAACAGCTTCTGCAATAGAACCTGCAAGCTTGATATGATTATCTTTCAACATAACACAATCACATAAATTAAATCTATGAAGAGCACCACCACCAACTTTTACTGCATATTTTTCAAACATTCTAAAATTAGGTGTTGTTTTTCTTGTATCAACAATTTTTGCGGAATAAGGAGCAATTGCCTTTTGATATTTATTTGTCTCGGTAGCGATTCCACTCAAACGTTGAATATAATTTAAAGCAGTTCTTTCACCAATCAGTACAAATCTTGCTTTTCCTTTAATATCCGCAATTTTATCACCTTTTTTAATTTCATCGCCATCATTGAAATAAGTTTTAATCTCAATATCCTTATCAAGCACTTTAAAAACCGTTCTTAATACATCAAGCCCGCATAAAATACCGTCATTGCGAGTATTCAATTCAGCCTCAATAAAATCATTTTCTCCTGCCAGATAATCAGTTGAGATATCACCAAAACCGATATCCTCCTTAAGTGCAGATTTTACGTGTTCTTCTATTATAAAATCATGAAGTAAAAACTTTGTCATATTTCGCATCTTCCTTTACTAAAATACTATGTTCTGCTATCGGCAAGACATTAGGAAAATCAGTTCTGTAATGTCCGCCGCGAGATTCTTTCCGTCGTAAAGCCAACTCTGTGATAATTTTGGCAACACACAATAAATTTCTCAACTCATATTCTTCAAACGAATTACATTTATACGTATAACCCAACTCGTCTTGAAGTTCATTTAATTGTTCAATGGCTTGAAGCATATCTTTTTCATTACGTTCAACTCCAACCATATCCCACATAATTTGTTGCATATCTGTTCTGATTCTGTCACTGTCTATCTCATAGTATTCATCATCCGACTCATACAAATGTATAGTTGAAAGAATAGAATCATCAATCATATCAGCAACTTCTAAATTAGCAAAACTTAAATAATCTGCCAATTCATGAGCAGAAACAACACACTCCAAAAGAGAATTACTTGCAAGCCTATTTGCCCCATGTAAACCTGTACAAGCAACTTCGCCAATTGCATAAAGGCCTTTTAAAGATGTTTTTGCATTGGTAATATCTGTTTTTATACCACCCATTAAATAATGACACGCCGGAGAAACAGGAATATATTCATGTGAAATATCAATACCTTTAGACAAACAAAGCCTATAAATATTAGGAAACCTCCTCAATATTTTTTCTTTTCCCAAAATAGTTGCATCCAAATAAACATTTTTTTCACCTGACTCTTTTAATTCCGTAAAAATTGAACGAGTAACAATATCTCTAGGTGCTAAATCCTTTAACGAATGATATTTATCCATAAACGGAGAACCGTCTGCATTAACTAATTTTGCACCTTCTCCACGAACGGCCTCTGAAATCAAAAAGCGACTATCATCATTAGGCAAACTTAAAGCCGTTGGGTGGAACTGAACAAACTCCATATCAGAAATTACTGCTCCGGCACGATATGCCAATGCCATGCCATCACCGGTTGCAACCTCAGGATTTGTCGTATATTTATAAACACGTCCTATTCCACCTGTTGCAAGAACTGTTGCCGAAGAATAAACAACCTCATATTCATCAAGTGCAGGCTTGTAACAAATAACACCTTTAACTTCATTATTCTGATTTTTTATTAATTCAACAGCCAGAGCTTGTTCATACACTGTTATATTTGGATTTTCTATAACCTTTTTAACAAGGGCTTTTTCCATATTTGCACCGGTAGAATCTCCACCGGCATGCAAAATTCTTTTTACACTATGAGCACCTTCCAAAGTAAAGTTAAGCTCATTCTTTTCGTTTCTGTCAAAATCAACACCATACTCAAGCAAATCCTTGATGACAGTGTTTGAATTTTCTGAGATAAAAGTGACAACCTCTTCATTGGAAAGCCCAGCTCCGGCTTTTAAAGTATCTTCTACATGGATTTTTACAGAGTCAGCAGAATTTTCCGGCATAACTGCAACTATACCACCTTGTGCATGGCTTGAATTACTATCTGCTAAACTAGCCTTGGTTAAAACCAAAAGCCCATCTGGTAAATTCATTCTCTCAGTGAGTTTTAAAGCTGCATACAAACCTGCAATCCCACTACCTATAATTATTACCGAATATTTTGAATGTTTCACTTAGTACCCCTATATGCTTTTTTTAAAAGCTTTTTCAATATTTTATTACAAAAGTATTTTTTTTTCACGCCTAAAAAAATACACTTATAATCCGATTTGAATTACTTTAATTTATTATAAAATAATAATAAAGGAGATAGTATGCTCGACTGGGATACATCAAACGAAGATAAAGAACTCAAAAAAATAGGTATGGAGCTAATGTTCCTTACTCCTGAAAAATATGCCAATCAAGAAGGTATTACAGCAGTAGAGCTTGCCAAATTAGTCGAACTTCCTATTGAAACAGTAAAAAAGAAACTAAAAATTTTAACAGATTGCGAAATTGTAAGAGTTAAGGGGATTAACCCCAAATTTTGGAAATTTGATGAATACAATTTTCAAAGAATGGACGAAGATAATCCTGTATACCGCCTTTTGTGTAGTTTTGAAGATGTCGATTTTGACAGGTATTTTAGCTATTAAAGAAATAACAAGCTTAACCCTATAACAAACATACCGGCAACAATTCCGCTGATAACGTGGTGATTTTCACCATATTCTCTAGCCATAGGCAATAAAGTATCAAATGCCAAATAAACCATGATACCGGCTACAGCAGCAAACATCACACCAATAAACCACTCAGGCATGAATGTTTTTAAGAACAAAATTCCTAACACTCCCCCTATTGGTTCAGAAATACCGGACATAAAAGAATAAAGCAAAGCTTGACGTTTCTTACCATTTGCATGATATATAGGCAAAGCAACAGCTATACCTTCAGGAATATTGTGAATAGCTATTGCCACAGCAACAGGAATACCTAAACTCAAATCCTGACTGGAAATTAAAAAGGTTGCTAACCCTTCAGGAAAGTTATGAACGGAAATTGCAATAGCAGTAATTAATCCGACCCTTTTAATTCTATGCTTATGGTTACAATGCTCTTGATCCTCCAACAAGTCAGATTCAATATGGTCAGGAATAAAACAATCAATCAATACAGCAACCAATATTCCGACAAAAAAAGCAAAAAAGGTAATAGATTGAGCGCTTTTTGCACTAAAGGAAGACGCTAACATCAACTCCGATGACTGCATTATCTCAGTTAAGCTAATATATATCATTACACCGGCAGAAAATCCTAAACCCACTGAAAGAGCTTTTAAATTATCTCGTTTAACAAAGAACGTCATAAAACCGCCAAGAACAGTAGACATTCCGGCTAAAAGGGTCAAGACTAGTGCCATAAAATATTGTGTATTCATACACCTATTTTATCACGAGAAAAAAATTGGTAAACTTAACAAACTTACTTAGCGCACTCGTTTACAAATTCAGATGTCATTAAACAAGCCTTTTCGTACGCATACGGGTCATTAGAAGCCAATAACTGAGCATAAGCTTTATCAAAAAAACCATCTGCAACTTGTATTAATTTGGGGTTAGCTTTAAAAGTAGCCAAATCTTTTGCTATATTATCCGCCTTAATCTGAGACTGACCAACAACTGCTGATTGTCCCATTGGAACACCTTCGCTTTGAAGTTTTTCACTAGCATTAACACCCGCAGATACAATATTTTCCTTATCTACTTGTTTTGATGCAGTTGTCTTAGGGATAGCATTAAAATTTATATTTCCGTTAAAATCTGTAGTCATATTTAAAATCTCCTAATATCATTCATGTTTTCTTTATTGCTTTAAAACCTAAAGAAAAATTTTTTTGCTAATTTAACAAAAAAAATATATAACATTTTATTATATTTTTTTTTATTAAACCTTAAACTCAATAATAGCAAGAAATTTTATTATATAAAACAACTTTACATTTCTTAATCAAAAAAACAATAACGAAAGAAACGGAACAAATCTTCACCGTTATAATTGCATATGTTACACAATTCAATGAGAGAATAAAGCGAATTTATAGGGATTTTGTTTGATGACTGGGGCTGAGCCTCAGAGATTCTTCACCCGCTTTGCGGGTTCTGAATGACGCGGGGTGAGGATTAAAAAAATAGGGGCTTGAAATTTGTTCAAACATACTTCATAATAAGAAATGATAGAAGAATACTGGAGGTGTTTTTTATGTTTGATAGTTACATTGTTAGCAACACTAAAACCTCTCTTTCTATGCCTTTATTAGGCTTTGAGACCTGCCCTCCCAAAAAGCTGGGTCGAAGCAAGGGTTTTAAGCGTTTTGCGTTCACTTTGGCTGAGACTCTTATTACTTTAACCATTATTGGTGTTATTGCTGCTTTAACTGTTCCTAATTTGTTAAATAAATATACTAAGCATACTTATGTTATTGGTCTTAAAAAAGCTTACTCTCAATTACAAAATGCTATGAAAATGATTCCTATCACCGAAGGTTGTTCTGCGGGAGATTATGATTGTGCTGGCATGTTTCAGGAATATGGAAAAGCTACAAATATTGATGGGATGGATTTTGAAGGGCGTAGCAATATAAAATTAGCCTATTTGTTTTC
>JAZTXF010000069.1:0-1896 GCA_045636305.1 Candidatus Gastranaerophilaceae bacterium
TTGTGAAACATGCTGTTCAATTTCACGGAGGAAGCATCGTTGCAAGCAATAGGCAACAAGGAGGTTTACAATTTGATTTTACTTTGCAAAAGCGATAATGGTGTAGAAACCTAATTTATTACTTCATGTGAAGAAATGTTATCTCTGCACGATGAGGTGAGTCCCGAAAGTTCTTGTCTAACTTTTGGGATTCATTTTCGATATTCCTACGGTTTGGGGATTGTCCCATAAAAAATTTATCGTAATGTTACGGTTGCAAATTCACCTAATGCATCCTGTATCAGTTTTAAATTCTCTATCTCTTTTTCTCTACGTGATTTTGGATAGTCTTTTTTATAATTAAAACTAAATAATTCTTTTAGCGTGATTTTTTTATGTATAACAATTTTAAGAAGATTATTAAACTTATCTTCTTTACTCATATATTTTACATTATTTTGCCACGCAAATTGATTTAGATATAATTGTAAATACTTTTCACTTGTATGTGTATTGTATTTAATCTTTCTCTTTGTCCAACTAAATCTATTCTCTACAGCATTACTTGATTTACCTGTTGCTGTTAGCCATTGGTGCTTACTATGGTTGTTTGTTTCAATTGGTAAACCACAATTCTCATATAACTTACTTTCATCACATACAAGTGAAGTAATACCAATCTCTCTTTTTAATACGTATTTTATACACTCCTTTGTAATAGGATTTGGAAGGTGTAATAATTTAGTTGTACCTTCTTCATCTATCATTGATATAATGTGTTGTTTATAATCACTACTTGCTGCTAATATTTGCGTTTTAGTGTAATGTTTTGCATTAGGTGATATATAACCCCTCTTACGCATATAATCCCATTTTAAAGCAAGGTGTTTGTTTTGCCAACCACCAATATAACTTTCATCTATTATAACTTCACCAATTAATTTTATATCTTCTTGTGATAGATTATATCTAATTTTTTGTAGCATTAAATAACTACTATTTTTATTTACATCAATTGTCTTTGCTAATTCTCTTACTGATATACTTTTATTAATACTGAATAAATATAATGTTACCAACCATTTCCATTTAGGTAGTTTGGTAGAATGAAGTAATGTACCCCTTGTTGAGGTAGTATTAGCAATATTGCGCCAAATTTCTTCAGCGTTTTCTATTATGTACCCTATGCTTAATCTGTTCTTCATTTCTACAGCTAAGGTACAAAAAATTTTTCACATATGCAAATTTTTAGACAATTATTTTTACATAAATTATTGATTATTAATATGGTACAATACCACGGTTTGAATATGGTAATCTATCGTATATCTACCGTATATCTATCGTGTATCTACCGTAGTTTACAGCGTACAGATAGGTTCTTATTCATATTTCGTGCAGGTTTGAAAGGATAACTAAAGATTGAAAAGGTGTAAATATCCTTTACATCTGCTACATCAAAGTGTAAAAAATCTTTACACATTGAATGTTTGTTAAATGCATAACTATCTTATTATCAGTTTATTGTGATTTTTGGCACGGAGATTGCTAATTATGAATTATGAATTAAGAATTAAATTTTATCAAAAAAATAATACAATTATGATCCAAGTAACTAATCTCAGCAAAGTGTTTCGTACAGAAGAAATCGAAACCACAGCACTCAACAATGTGTCATTCACTATCAACAAAGGCGAGTTCGTAGCCATCATGGGACCTTCGGGTTGTGGCAAGTCCACGCTGCTCAATATCCTGGGTTTGCTCGACAACCCAAGCGGCGGCAGTTACAACCTGCTCGGCACCGAAGTAGCCAATCTGCGTGAGCGCGAACGCACCAACTATCGCAAAGGAAACATTGGCTTTGTGTTCCAGTCCTTCAACCTCATCGACGAGCTGAATGTCTATGAGAATGTCGAA
>JAZTXF010000070.1:0-2428 GCA_045636305.1 Candidatus Gastranaerophilaceae bacterium
TTATCTTCTGCAATCAATCATTACTGTTCCACCACCACAAATATACACATTGTTAACTCTTGAGTCATTTTTATAGTGCCTTAACAAATCCTCTTTTAGTTCTTCGTAATCTTCTCTTGTTGCATTGTAATCTTCTATTCTTACATTTATAAGTCGTCCAGTTGGTGCTATTTTGTATTTGCCGTCTGGCGTAAACTGCTCGTACTTTGTAATTCCGAAAATTCCGTAACTTTCGTATGTGGTACTCAATTGGTCAACAAAATAGTCTGTTTTTTTATATAATTCACGGTTGCTATTTAGTTCACTAATGCTACAAGATGTAAGAACTACAAGTAGTGTTACTAAAAAGATATTTTTAGTTTTCATAGTTTGCTAATTAAATTTTATTACGATTTATGATTCTAATAACATCACAATACTTATTAACGTTTTCAACATCAAGTCCATTAATTCTTACATCGTTTGAATAATCATTCTTAAACATAAGAATAACGATAGGTTTTTTAGATTCTTCTATAGCAATTTCTGCAGCTAATTTATAGTTGACAGTATTTACTTTTGAAAAATCGTGTGATGTTTCTGAATAATTACCGATAAATGCTCCGTATGTTTTCCAAGTTGCATATTCGTGTGTGAAATGTCCAATTACCTTCAATTTGCCATCAACAATAGAACAAGCGTATAAACTTGGTGGATATGCACTTTTTGCTTTGGTCGAAAGTGATAAATCTGCTAAAATGTATGTATGGTCTTTATCTGCAGTTCTACAATACGACTCTTCTACATCATATATGTAGTCAAAAGAAAATATTTTATCAAAATAAAATCCAGAGAATCTGCAATTGATGTTATTGCCATTATCTTTTGTAATTCTAATATTAGATTGGTCTTTGAATATCTTAAATCCTAGTGCTTTTCTTCTTTCTTCCTCTTTCTTTATTGCTAGTTTTTTCTTGTCTATAGTTTCTTGTTTTTCTTCTGCTTTTATGGATTCTTTTGAGTGTGGAAAAATTCGTTTTAAATTGGAAATTTCAATAGTTGCACTATCTAAAAGATTTTCATCAATTAATTTTGTAATATGATTTAATCTTTGGTCTGCAGGATATGATAATATAAATACTTGTTGCTCTAAACTATCTATTTTTGCTTTTAAGAGTAGAACACTGTCTTTGCTTACTTGCAAATCTTTTTCAAGTAATAGATTCTTTTCAACAACTTCTATATGTTGGTGCTTATCAATGCCACAACTATAAAAAAATGTTGCAATGAGAATAAAAATAATTCGTTTCATATTCTTGTTATATATAAGTTCAATATAAAAAGCGTAGGCAGGTCATACGCTTTAAAGGTACTGCCATACCCACACAACATATAAACACCACCCACGCTATAGCGCAGGCGTTCGTGTCTATTGTCCTGTTGTGTTTGAAATTGGCAGTTTCTTAAAGCAAGTACAATAGCATAAACGCTATAAAATTCAAATGTCTGTACTCGGTTTCCCGACTACAATGCAAATATATGCAAAAAAAATAAAAGTTAGTTGCTTCTGGGCTTATTTTTTATTATATTTGCAATGCGACTTGAAATTATGGATTATAACGGGCTTGCAATGTGCGAAAATTATAAATCATTTAATAAGTTGGAGCCTGCAATTTTTATAATATATAATTGATAAAGAGTGTTTATATTGCAACAATATTGTGTCAAACTTTGTATATATTGGTAATACTAAATAATTGTACTTGTACAATTCATAGTATTGGTTTCGTTTGTGGTGTAAATATTTATTAAATATGAAAAAATCATTTTATAGAACAGATTATCTTTTTGCTGCTAGTTCGTTTCTTGTTGGTGTTGGAAGTGTCTTGAGCGTCTTTTCTTCTTATTATAGGTTTAACGTTTCAGGTTCGTCTTCGCAGGCTGATAGAACGGCTATAGAGGCGGATTTTGGGACTGTCGGAGGTGATTTGTATAAATCTTTAGAATTGTTTAAATAAATTATAAGAATGTCAAACGAAAAATTACATAATAATTCTGACAACGATGTGAAAAATCCAGAAAATCCAGTAGAGATTATTTTGGAAGCAGTGCCAGAAAATAAAAAGGAGGAAGTGAAAGAGGCGATAATGGTAATACGTAGTGAAACATATTCAGGGCCAATACCACCTCCTACAGCTCTTGCTGAATATGAACATATACAACCTGGTGCAGCGGATAGGATATTAAAAATGGCTGAAAAACAACAAGACCATAGAATGTTGCTTGAAAAACAGGCTGTATTAGGGCAACTTCAGCAGAGTAAGCGAGGACAATTGTTTGGTTTTATTATAGTGTTTGTTTGTGTGGCTGTTGCTATCTGTTTTGCTTCATTTTTCCAAATGTATGATTTTGCAAAGACTTTTTTAACGGTAACAATGCTTAGTTTGGC
>JAZTXF010000071.1:0-3115 GCA_045636305.1 Candidatus Gastranaerophilaceae bacterium
GGCTTTGTTTGATACAGATGTCAAAAAAATTGGTACGGAAGTTAATGGAAAAAAGATATACTCAATAGAAAGATTCAAAGATTTTGAGCGAAAAACAGAGATAGATATGGCAATTTTAACAGTGCCAAGAGAGTTTGCTCAAATAACAACAGATATTCTTGTAAAAGAAAATATAAAGTACATTTGGAATTTTTCTCCGACAGTTCTTAGTGTACCAAGCGATGTGCAGGTTTGGAACAAAAATTTGATGGGGAATTTTTTGCAATTTGCGTATAAAATGCAAGATTAATTCTCTATTTTATGTGAGACATTTAAAATATATTCGTTTTTTTCTACAGCAACTATTGCCCAGCGAATAAAATCAATTTTTTTGTCTTTCAAAACAGATTCAAAATATTCACTATTAGGTGTTTCAATAGTTGGAATTTTTATTTCAGAATTAATTATTTGCATTACTCTACCGTTACAGATTTTGCTAAATTTCTTGGTTGGTCAACGTCTTTACCCAAAAATTCCGCAATATAATAAGCCAAAAGTTGTAATGGGACACTGGCTAAAACAGGAGAAAGCAGTTCATTTACCTTTGGAATTCTTAAAACAATTTCAAATAAATCATCTAATGTCTCATCTTGAGAGGATGTTAGGGCAATTAAACGTGCATTTCTTGCTTTTGCTTCTTCTGAGTTGGAAAGGATTTTTTCATAAACTTTGCCATCCATCAAAATAGATAATACAGGCATGCTTTCATCAAGCATGGCAATCGGACCATGTTTTAACTCTCCTGCCGCATAACCGGTTGCATTGATATAACTGATTTCTTTAAGTTTTAAAGCCCCTTCGTATGCGGTTGCAAGGTTTATTCCTCTCGCAATATATATAAAATCTTTTGTATTTGCAAATAGTCTGGCACATTTTTTAATGGGTTCTTTGTTTGTTAAGATTTCATCTATTAAAGTCGGTAATTGAATAATATCATGTTTTAAATTGCGCAAAAATTCTTTTGGTAAGGAATTTTTTGTTTCAGCAAGATACATTGCAAGCATATAGAAAGACATTAATTGTGCAGTAAATGATTTTGTTGCAGCAACGGAAACTTCAATGCCGGCATTAATAGGAATAAGGCTATCTGATTCACGGGCCATTGCTGAGTCCGGACGGTTAGTAATAATTAATACATGGGCACCTTTTGCTTTTGCTTGTTTAATTGCTGTGATTGTGTCTGCAGTTTCCCCAGACTGAGAAACCCCTATAACCAAGGTTTTTTCGTTTGTTACGGTTTTTCTGTAAATATATTCACTTGATGCTTCTACATCAACAGCAATTCCGCAAAAATCTTCAATTAAGTATTTGCCTACCATTGCTGCATGCAAAGATGTTCCGCAGGCAATAATTTCTATACGTTGAAGATTTTTAAGAGTTTCTTTGTCAATTTTTACTTCATTTAAAATAATTTTTTCATCAATATCATAGAGTTTTCCATTTAAAACATTTCTGATTACATCAGGTTGTTCGTGGATTTCTTTTAGCATAAAATGCTTGTATCCACGTTTTGAAAGGGCAACTGGCTCAAAAGGTAAAATTTCTACTTTTTTGTTTATTTCATTGCCAAGAATATCATATATTTTTAGGCTGTCTTTCTTAACAACACCAATTTGCATATCATCAAGATAGACAACTTTTGAGGTGTATTCTATTACGGCAGGGATATCGGAGGCGATAAAATGTTCATTTTCGCCAATTCCGACAAGAAGAGGGGCATTTTTGCGAGCAATAACAATTTTATCAGGCTCATCTTTATACATGACACAAATTGCATATGCACCTTGTAAACGTTTAACAGCTGCGCTTACAGCCGCTTTTAAGTCTTTAACGTTATCATATTCATGTGCAACAAGATGGGCAATTGTTTCAGTATCTGTTTGAGATTTAAAATCGCACCCTTTTTTTATAAGTTCTTCTCTGAGCTCTTTGAAATTTTCAATAATTCCGTTATGAACAAGTACGAGTTTTCCGCAATTACAAGTGTGTGGATGAGCGTTATCTTCTGTCGGTGAGCCGTGTGTTGCCCAACGAATATGTCCAATGCCTGATGTTGGGTTAATTATCTTATTTTCTTGTGTCTGCATTAGCGCTTTAAGGTTTCCTAATTTTCCTAATGCTTTAAAAATTTTGATAGCTCCGTTATCACTAAGTGCGATACCGGAAGAATCATAACCTCTATATTCAAGATTTGTAAGCCCTTTTAACAGAACTTCTACAACATCTCTATTTCCAATATATCCGACAATTCCACACATTTATTTTTATCCTTTTATTTTGTAGTTTATTAGTAAATTTTACACGATAATGATATCAAATCAAATTAAATTTATATAAAGATAGCAGTGGCAAAGATAGACAACAAAAAAAACATAAAGTATAATTCAGTAATGAAACTTACGAAAGAAATATGCACAAGTATTTGTATTGCTGCAATATTAATTGGTTTTTATCTTTTTAAAAATTGCACTTCTCCTACATATAAAATTTTAAAAGTTGTGAATACTGATGAGTTTTATATAGATTTAAACAGAAACTATAAAATTGACTCAGGTGAATTGGTGAAGTTATACGGCATTAATGCTTTTCAAGATGAGAAAAGTTTTAAAACTCGTGCGCAAATTATTACTACGGGATTTACTCTTTCGGAAGTTTTAGGGATAGGTGTTTTAGCAAAAGAGTTTTCTCAGAAAAATTTTGCAAATAAAAAAGTAAAATTTGTACCGATTTCAGAAAATTCACAATATTTATATGCTAGGTTATATTTAGATAATATGGATATTGCTCAGTTGCTTATGAAAAACGGGTATGCTATTGCTTCAAAAGAAGAAAGGACCTATTTAGGGGACCAAAATTATCTAAAGATGTTCGAGTTAAAGGAGCAAGTAAAAACAGAGGATATTTGTATAATAAACTTAAAAAACAATACGTATCATAAAATAGATTGTCCATATACTAAAAATCTTAAACAAGCAAAAGCTCTGCGCAAGGTGGATTTAAATTTGTCTTATGTGGAGTGTGACAGGTGTAAAAATAAATCAATTGCAAACAATGACTTTAAATTGAAAAATTTTGA
>JAZTXF010000072.1:0-4230 GCA_045636305.1 Candidatus Gastranaerophilaceae bacterium
GCACACGCTGCAAAATAGCTATGAGGTTAGACTTCTTCGCCCCATATGATTCAATAATTCCATCAACCTTTTTCCAGTCCATAGAATCGCGACTTGATGAGCTCATAAAACTCTCCTTTATTTAATTAACACGAAACATAATATAAGTAGATTATTACATATATCCAGCAACTTGGCAATAATATTTTTAAAGGAGTAAAAGAAATTTAAGGTTTCTTTCCTTGCTTTTAATAAACAGCTGGTCTATACTATAGGTGTGTAAGAATAGGTGTAAAATGAGTGAAAAAATACATATTACCGTTTGTCTTGGAAGTGCATGTTTTGCAAGAGGAAATGAAGATCATTTAAACTACATAGAAGACTATGTGAGATTAAATAATCTTGACGCGAAAATTGATCTTTGCGGTTCTCGTTGCGAAGAAAAATGTGCAGATGGTCCTAACATTATAATAAACGGTAAAGTCTACAACAAAATGACTTCAGTAAAATTAAAGGAAATACTAGATAATATAAGGGGCTAAAATGGACAAACTGTATCCTGTCTATACCTTAAAAAACGAATGCCACGACTGCTACAAATGCGTTCGTGAGTGTCATATAAAAGCAATAAGCATACAAAACGGTCACGCATCCGTATTGCCTGACAAGTGCATTGCCTGTGGTAATTGCGTAAAAACATGTCCAAGCAATGCCAAAAGAGTGCGCAATGATATAGAAAAAGTTAAAAACCTTTTCCGCGCTCAAAAAGAAGTATACGTTTCTCTTGCACCTAGTTGGGCTGGCATTTTTGCCCATAGTCCCGCAAAAATGATTTCTATTCTTAAAAAATTAGGTTTCACTGAAGTTAGCGAAACAGCATTAGGTGCACAAGAAGTTTCAATAGAAACAAATCGTATTTTGTCTAGTTGCGAAAAAGGGCTATTTATTTCAAGTGCTTGCCCTGTTATTGTTGATTACATAAGATATTACAACCCCAAATTTATAAAAAACATAACACCTATAGCTTCTCCAGCATTAACTCACGCAAAGTTATTAAAAGAAAAATACGGCAACCAAATTGCCGTCGTATTCATTGGACCATGTATAGCTAAGAAAAATGAAGCTGATAGACACCCTGAACTAATAGATGTAGCGCTAACTTATGAAGAATTAAAACTTTGGATATCCGAAGAATTTGGATCCACGCAAACTATAGAATTTAATGACAAAGAAAAATTCATGCCTGAAATTGCATATGAAGGTGCTTTGTACGCACTAGAAGGAGGAATGAACGAAACAATTAAAAAATGTGGAGTTCAAAAAGATGTTCAATTACTCAACATAAGCTCTATAGAAAACCTTGAAAAAGCTTTATTGGGGCTTGAACCGGAAAAACTTAATAAAAAAATATTTATAGAAGCATTAGCCTGCAACGGCGGTTGTTTGTCAGGTCCTTGCAATTCAACAAAAAAAGCTGAAATACTAAGAATTTCGGATACACTTTCTAAAGTGAAAGAAAGAGAAAATATTCCAAACGAACCTCAAGTTATTGTAAAGGAAGAATTCACGCAAAAAAAAATAGAAAAACCTTCTTATAGCACTGAATTAATAGTAAAAACGCTAAAGAAAATAGGAAAACATTCTGAAGAAGAAGAACTAAATTGCGGCGGATGCGGATACAATACTTGCAGAGAACTTGCAACGGCAATGCTTGCAGGAGAAGCTGAACCATCAATGTGCGTTTCTTATATGAGAAAAATTGCGATGAGAAAAGCTGCGGCAATGCTAAGATGTATGCCTTCTGCAATTGTTATGGTTGATAGTGAACTCAAAATTGTAGAATCTAATGATGCATTTATGAGAATGTTTTGTGGAGAAATGTACGATGTATTTGCCGAACGACCTGAAGGCGTTAATGGTGCAAGCATAGACAGAATTGTTGATTTTTCAGACATTCTAAAACAAACACTGAAAACATCACAAGATATTCACAAAGAACGCTACCCTGTAAATGGCAAGCTTTATGATATAACAGCCTTTTCTATTGAAAAAAATGAATTAATTGGTGCTGTAATTACAGATGTTACAAAAACAGAACTCGGTCGGGAAAAAATTGCCCACAAAGCACAAGAAGTTATTTCTAAAAATATAGCGATAGTTCAAAATATAGCATGTCTTCTTGGAGAACATATGGTAGAAACAGAACTTCTACTAAGCACAATAGCCCAAGACTACGACGATTCTGAGGAAATGCAACAATAATGTTTATTGATATTGACTGTACACAAGAAAAAAAACATAATCAAAACACCTACGGTGATTGTTTTATGTCTAAACGATACCCCGAAACAGGCGATTTGATTGCTGTTCTTTCTGACGGATTAGGCAGCGGTATCAAAGCAAATATTTTAGCTTCAATGACTGCAACTATGTTACTAAAATTTGTTGAAGCAGGCAAGAGCATAAAAAGAACCTGTGAAATAGTAATGAATGCGCTTCCTGTCTGCCAAGTTAGGCACATTAGCTACTCAACATTCTCAGTCGCGGTCTGCAATGAAGATGGAACTGTAAAAATAGTAGAAGAAGGTAATCCTCAATTTGTTTATATCAGTGATGGGAAAATAATAGAACCTGAATTTACGGTAATCGATTCAGAAACATTCAAAAATCGCCACATGCACATATATAAATTAAAATTAAAGCTTGGAGACCGATTAATTTTTTGTTCTGACGGTGTTACACAATCAGGACTAGGAAATCCAGAGCTAAAACTAGGGCTAAGAAGAAGCGGGCTTATTAACTGCTTGTTGAGCGAAATAACAGCAAATCCTGAAATCACAAGTAGCGAACTGTCAAAACAAATTGTACGAATAGCAAAAAATACAGAAGTTGAAAGAAAAGCAAAAGATGACATTTCTTGTTGCGTAATTCACTACAGAGAACCTCGTAAAGCTCTTATTTTTACAGGTCCACCATATCATATGGAAAAAGACAATGATTATGCAAATGAATTTTGGAATTCAGATAGCAAAAAAGCTATTTGCGGTGGAACTACAGCAAACCTTATATCTAGAGAATTAGGAATTCCTGTAAAATGCGATATTACTGGTAGTATTGGAAAACTTCCAGCTGTATCTAAAATGGAAGGAATAGACCTCGTTACCGAAGGAATTCTTACTCTCACAAGAACTGTAGAATATTTAGAAAATGGATTTTATGAAAAAGAAAAGAATGCGGCTAGCGAATTAATGGATTTTCTTTTAAATAGTGATTGCATTGAGTTCATGGTTGGTGCTAAACTAAATCAAGCACACTATGATCCTAATTTGCCAATCGAAATAGAAATTCGAAAAAATATAATCAAAAAAATGGCAAAAATCCTGGAAGATAAATATATTAAAAAAGTCATAGTTAGATATATATAAGGAGCTAAAATGGAAAAGATAAATGTAAAAATTTGCATGGGAACAACCTGTTTTGTAATGGGGGCCTCTAATTTGCAAGAACTTGTTGAGGTTCTTCCTCAAAAATATCCTGATATTGTTGAAGTAACAGGTGTTACTTGCTTAAATTTATGCTCTGATAATGCAAAATATACAAAAGCGCCTTACGTAACAGTTAATGATACAGTTATTGAAGATGCAACAATAGAAAAAGTACTTACACATATAGAGAGAATATTGGAAAATGGACAAGAATAACCACGTACAACACTTAAAACGAGAAATTTTAGTCAGAACAATTGAAGCATTTTATTCTGACGACTTTGCCGAAAACACAAGATTAATAGCTTATGATATGAGACCTCAAGGTTGTGAAGTTCCATATCGTTGCTGTGTTCATAAAGAAAGAGATGTCATTCAGCACAGAATTATAGCAAACCTAGGTCTTTCTATGGAAGACATTGACGAAAGAAAACTACTTTCCGACTATGCAAAAAAAGCATTAGAAAGAACTGAGCCTGAAAAAGATGTCTTAACCGTCTTAGAAACAGCTTGCCAAGCCTGCGTTCCAAACAGAATATTTGTTACAGACTTATGTCAAGGATGTGTTGCTAGACCTTGTATAGAGAGCTGCAAATTTGGTGCTATATCTATTCAAAACGGACGTTCTGTAATAGATGGTTCAAAATGCAAAAACTGCACAAAATGTATGCAAGTCTGCCCTTACCACGCAATTGTAAAAATCGTTGTTCCTTGTGAGGATGTTTGTCCGGTTGGCGCAATTACAAAAGATGAAAGCGGACACGCA
>JAZTXF010000073.1:0-4200 GCA_045636305.1 Candidatus Gastranaerophilaceae bacterium
CACCGATATAAAAAGCTCAAACAAATAGCTTATCTCAAACATTTTGTCCTGTAATTTCTTTCCCATTTTTGCCTCCGCCTGTATATTTTCAATTAAAGGTCGACGCCAAGAAAATTCTTTGCCAGTATGCCGACAACAAATGAAAGTACCGCAACGCCAATGCTTATAAGCGACATTTCAAGAAATCTTGGCTTGAATTTTTCGCCCTTGGCAACCGAAATATAATATGTAAAGCCTGCAATAATGAGAACAACTACCCCAATCATCACAAAAAGTGCTATCACATACTGACTGTTACCCAAAAGAAGATAAGGTAAAATTAAAAGTGCTACTGTTATAAGGTATGCAATACCTGTATAGGAACAGGACTTGAAGGCATCATTTCTGCCCTCACTCTTTGCGGCAAGAAATTCACTTGATGCCATAGAGAAAGTAGCGGATATACCCATAATAAGTCCAGAAAGAGCTATCAACCTTGTGTTTTGCATTGCAAAGGTAAAGCCTGCCAATGAACCTGTGAGTTCTACCAATGCATCATTCATACCTAAAACCATACTTCCAACATACTGCAATCTTTCTTCATCAAGCATTTGGAGGAGAGCTTTTTCATGTTCTTCCTCCTGTTGACGGATAGCAACACTTTCCTCAACCTCTTGTGAAAGCATTGCGTACTCTTTCTGTGAGCCCTCTTCACCGTTTTCCATAAGCTTTACAGCAAAGGTAAATCCAAGTATTCTGGCAATAAGCTTGTATTTAAGTATTTTGTCTTTCTCGGGCTTCATTTCAATACCGGTATATTTTTTCCAGATTTCATAATGTGCTTTTTCCTCCGCCGCAAGACGAAGCAGGGTATTCTTATTCTCTTCACCCTTTGCAAACTGTGCAATTTCAGCGTATATTACGCTTTCTGTAAGTTCATTTTGCTG
The DNA here is from genome assembly GCA_045636305.1 of Candidatus Gastranaerophilaceae bacterium. Lineage (GTDB taxonomy): Bacteria > Cyanobacteriota > Vampirovibrionia > Gastranaerophilales > Gastranaerophilaceae > RGIG2134. Next base: position 927 of record JAZTXF010000073.1, read on the forward strand.
CATTTTTTTTATTATATCAAATGCTTCTAAAGACAATGTCTTTTCCATGTATATTCCTCCCCTGTATATTTAGATAATCTTAAGTCTTTTAAAATTACTTTTGCTTATACTTTTTTATTAACGAAACCAATATCATAGTAGCAAATCCCACAATAAGATAAATACCGCCGTACAACAAAAATGCGATTTCCCCAAGCTCAAAAAATATCCATGTGCCTAAAACAAACAACCCTGAAACCATAACCGGAACTGACCACATTTTTCTGATTTCCAGTCCTGCAAAAATCCCAGCTATAACCGAAAACAAAGGATTTACGGCAAAAAACAATATAAAATATATTCCCATCCTTGTTTCGCTAAAAAAAGTCACTGCACACCACGGTGCACCCAACATCAGCACCGCCGCAATAACAAACCATGTTAGAAGATTGTTTTTCATAAAGCACCCCCACTATTTGTCAGATAAAGCTCTAATTATAAAAATATCTATAACTTTTCTTAATATTTAAGCTCACCTTTCTCTATTTTGTAGCCAAGTGCTACAATAAACTTTAATGTTTTCATTGCTGTTATGCGGTCGTATTCTTTTTCAAACTCAGGCAATTCAGAATATGGCACAAGACAAGGTGTTTTTTTGTTTAAATCATCCCTTTCTTTGCCATAAGTCCATCCTTCAGCAATACGTGCTGCAGACCAGTTTTCATGAACATTCTCTGCAAGTTTTTCTGTTAATTCAGCAAGCTCCTGTGAAAGCTTAATATCGTCAGTATTAAAAGGCTTAGGTTTATACATATTATTTCCTCCTTAAAATCATTCGATAATCATTATTAACCGCGCCATAAATTTTTCAATCTTCTTTCAAGTTCTTTATCCTCAAGATGCTGAACATCTTCTAAAATTTTAATATTCATATCTTCAGCTCTTTGCTTTAAATAATTGCCGGCCTTTCCCAAACTCGAAATAGCTGTTGCAACAAGTATTTTTTTTGCGTGCGCCCCTCCGAATCGCTGTGCTACTGTATTTAGTTTATATAACTCATCAGAAGTCACTATACCATTTTTGCATGAAATAAATACAGGAACAGTATCATGCATCAATATAATATCTATCTCATTTTCTGTGTCATATTCCTTCTCAACAGCTTCATCATGAAAATCGCCATCCCAATCAATTACCGCTCCGTTAACCGCATCGTCATAAACGGGTGTTCCATCAGAATCAAGTATATTTTTTGCAGTTATGTATATTTTCATTTCAAGAGCCTGTCCAGCCTTTGTCAGGCATTTTTTTACCTGTTCATTCTTATATGAAACAATTATTGTTTCTTTGTCGCCATCATCAAAAGCTTTAAGCAAATTATATTTCAAAAGAAAATCTATTATACCTCTTGATATTTTATATTTCATTTTATTGCGATGAAAATATTCCTCTAATTCACTTTTTTTAACAATGGTAGTAAGAGAGTTTTCATCGCAAACACTCTTTGCAACCTTTTCCATAGCTTCAAATGCGCTGATAACAGTATTCCAATACCTTACATTCCTCTTGCAAACTGACCACATTATATTTATATCATTAATAAAATCTCTGTTTAAATCCCATTTATAGGTTTTCTCTTCGGATATATCACCATAAACTACATCCCCACCATAAATTCTCACATTTTCAATAACAGATAATTCCGGTGTATGTTTGCACACAATTGTGGCGTCTTTATCATAATTATAAACGGCATTGTTATTCGGATTAAATTTTTGTATATGTATATTCTTATCCGGATATCTTGCACGAACAATTCCAAGCGCAAGCGTATATGTTTCTTCTCCGCCTGTAATATCAAAGACGCAGTCATCATAGCTTTCTACAAGTTCAACAAGCAGCGCAACCACTTTATCCAAATTATTCTTTGAAACAGTCCTGTATAAAAATTCTATCCTATTTCCCCTGTCAGTAAATACTCTTTCATAATTTTTAATGTGTTTTTTTATTAATTTAGAATCATCTCCGATATAAATAACCCTGTCCGGAGCGCATGTTAAACACGCACTTATGTTCTCTGCAGCATTTTTATCAAAAAATTCAATATAAGTCAACATTGCACCTCATTTGTTAATCATTACTACATTTGTTAATATCTATAACTTTGTATATACCCAACCATTCAAATTTTATCATATTTTGTCATCATGGTCAAGAAATTCATTATATATTCATATATTTTTGCTGTAAATCAAAAAAACTACCACTTAAGTGATATTTTTTTCATTTTTACATTATGTATCAAATTCAAAATAATACATTTTATAAGTATCACAATCATATATTGCAATCGAAAAATTGTACGAATGTCTATCAAATAACTCAGAATCATCTGCACTGTCGTTACTTTCGGAATGCCTGTCCTCAAAAATGTAATATCCGTTTTCTATTTCAGGAATATGCGCTTCATCCGCCAATCCAGTCCAGTATGTACCACTATCTTTTTCTCCACCATACATAATAAGGTTGAGATTACCGGATAAAGGTAACTTATTCCAATTTTTCACTTTTTCTAACGCTTTTTCCTTATTGTTAGAACAATCTAAAATCAAATAATATGACCCATCCCCAAGAAATCCCCCATGGGTGTCAAGTTCTTCAACAACAGAAAAATCTTTTTTTGCAAAACCAAAATATTCATATGTTTCGCTAATATAACTTGCAGTTGGTTTTAGTGACAACAAATAGAGCAAAGCCAATAAACAATGTAGAATTGGAATAAACGATATAAGCAAAACTTTTTCTCTTTACAAGTTTTGTTTAACGTAAATATATAACTTATTATATATGTTGCACCTATTAACACTCCAAATAAGGCAGAAATGATTTCCACAAAAGAAGTTATCTTTATTAACGAAGACAAAAACCATATAGTTGTCAGCAAACATCCCAACATAGCTACCGGTATCGGTAATGCAAAAACAACAAATAAAGATATAATCAAACTTTTCTTTTTCATCTTCCTTCTCCTTTAGTAAAAATACTTGCTTACAAAGGCATTTTTATAACGCGTTCAATTGGCATACCCAGTCAAGGAACTTCAAGCGAGTTGCAAACTAGCAGAATTTTTGCTTCGCTAAAATCCATGTATTCCAATTATATCATACAAAATTTCAAAATACAAGAAAAAAAACCTACCGCTTTAAGTGATAGGTTTTCTTTGTTGTGTTGGCAACGTTCTACTTTCCCGGGCAGTCACCCGCCGAGTATCATCGACGCTAAGGAGCTTAACTTC
>JAZTXF010000074.1:0-79184 GCA_045636305.1 Candidatus Gastranaerophilaceae bacterium
GTAAACCAACAAAGAACTACGTTGGCGAATGAGAGTGCTGGTTTATTTAACCAAATGTTGGCACTTCAAGTCCCAACTCCTCCTTCTGCTACTGATTTTTATAGTATGTCATATACTTTTCCGGGAGATGCTGCAAATGAAACTTGCAGAATACTTTCTTGGTCGACAAGTACTGAACCTCTCCAAGGTCCATACGACGTACAAGTCAAGAAAACTATCAATGATGTAGGCGTAAAAAATCCTAAAATACCTGCAGGTGCTGTAATTAATAAAAATACAAATGCAGATTCTGAAAATAAACCCTACAGTATTACTATCGGCGGAAAAACTTATGCTTTAACTAGATCTACAAAAGACGTTAATGGTAGAACAGAAGGGTATGTGTCTGCAAAATCAGAAGGTGCTGAAAAAGATATGTATATTCCTAGTTATACTTATGAAAGAGCGGGCAAAACTTATTTTATAGCTGAGGCTGTTTTAAATAAAATGTTTGAAGATGGTAAAAATGAATTTGTTGTTCCTGAAAATAATGAAGAATATACCGAGTCTTACTATAACGGAACACCAACATCTGAACCAATTACGTATTCCGGTGTAACTATGCTATCTGATGAAACCGGCAGATTTACGGCGATGAGATACTACAATGCTAATGGTGAGCAAGTCGAAAAAACTCTTGTTATTGAAGAAATTAATGATGAAGAAGGTTATGCCAAAGCAATGGAAGATTATAAATACAAAAAAATGATGTACGACAGAACTATTGATGATATCAATACACGTGCAGAAGTTGTTCAACAACAAGATAAAACTTTGGAATTGCACTTAAAACAATTAGATACTGAGCAAGAAGCTATCCAAACAGAGATGGATTCTGTTAAGAAAGTTATTGATAAAAATATTGAAGGCTCATTCAAAACTTTTGCATAGTTTAAGTTGACCTACTCTAAAAATATGAATTATTGACTTTTAAAAATGCATCATTAAACCTTTTTTGTAAAGGTTTAATTGGTGCTTTGGTGTGATAGTAAATGATTTTGACTCTATTAGTTCATTTGTAAAGAAAAGTAACAATAAAACTTTAGATATTAAAGTTTTTAGTACTTTGTGCCGATTAATACGGGGTAAGAAATGGAACGAAATGGAGAATATCTAAAATGGGAATGGCAGCATCACAAGCCAGATTTCTTGGGCTAACAGCTCGGAAAACCAATACTGAATATGAAGGACAACAGGTTAACCAACAACGTACTGCGTTGGCTAACGAAAGCGCAGGCTTGTTCAATCAAATGCTTACATTGACTGTACCTGTTCCTCCAACAGCTACTGATTATTACAATATGAGATATACTTATGAGCAAGATGGACAATCATATGAAATAATCAATTATTCAGCAAGTGCAGAAAGATCAGGTGCATATGATGTAACAGTAAGAACAGCATATGATGTTGTTAAATATACTGACGTGACATTGAATGAAAATCTAAACCAAGTTGCGCATACATTGTTTAAGAAAGAAGATGCAAATACAGGTAAAACTGTTTATTATATGAAGTTTGGTACTAGTTCTACAGAATATGCATTACAAGGACCAGCTGTTAATGAAAAACTTACAGCTGATAAAGGATTAGTTCCTCCTGAGCCTGGGGCTGAGATAAAGTATTATTCTTTTAATCGAGATGGTACAACTTATTATATGACTCAAGCTCTAGTTGAGAACAATGCTTCAGAAACAGGTTATATGTCCCAAATGCCAGCATTTAGACAAGATAACTCAAAACAAGTTCAAGATAGAACATATAATGGTGTCAATCTTATTTCAGATTCAACAGGTAAGTTTAGTTATATAACTCTTCCCGATGGAAGCCAATATGAGCTTGGAATGGAAGAAGTTACTGACGATGCAGGTTATGATAAAGCTATGAATGATTATAACTATCAAAAAATGCTTTATGACAAAACAATTGCTGATATCAACGCAAAAACAGAAGTAATTCAAGCTCAAGACAGAACTCTTGAACTTAGATTAAAACAGCTTGATACAGAACAAGAAGCTTTGCAAACAGAAATGGAAGCAGTTAAAAAAGTTATTGAGAAAAACGTAGAAGGTACATTCAAGACTTTTGCATAAAAATCATTAAATAAGAAAAAATAGGATATACGAGGGTTAAAATAAATGGCTTACAGAAATGATTCATACTTAGTAATTTCAAACAAATTTTCAAAAGCATCAAGTGATGCAAAAGCTCATTTGTTTGAAACATATGACAGATTAAGAGATTTAACTGTCAGCGGTTCAGCTATGGATGGTGCCGGTTTTGGTACAGCAGGAAACTTCTTGTGGGAAATTGCCAGATTAATTGCACCAAGTTCATTTATGACGGTTATGGGTGGTAATACATCTATGAATATTCCGGGTACATCTTATTGGACACCTGCTAGTGGCGGAAATGTTATATGGGATGGCGCAAATTCTGCGTTTGGTACAAGTAATTTGGGTAATTATCCCGGCTTTCCTAGTGGCGCAGCTCCGATTCAATGGGGCTTTGGCTCTTCTTCCGGTGTAGTTACCGGTGGTGCCGCTAATATGAGTTTAGCAAATGATATTGCAGGCATGGCAGGGTTGAATGCTGCGGCGTACGGAGTTGGTGCGGGTACGGGTTTTGGCTTTGGTAATAACTGGATTTTGCCTATCGCTGGTGTTATATCAGGTTGGGGCGGAATTATGCAAGCAGCTGCTCCTTATTTGGATGCCTTTGGGTTGCCTGCAACAGTAATTGGCAACTTGATGCAAGGAACTTCTTCTTCTGCTCTTGCGGCTTATCAAAGAGTTACAGGAAATATTACATCAAATGCTGATACTATTTTGAGTAACAAAGTTAAAAATATTGAAACAGTAGTTAAAATGCTTGATGCTCAAGGTGATGTTCTTAAGAAAATGCTTAAGGAATCTATTGAGGGTGATAGTAAAACTATTCAAAATATGTAGAATAAAATCGTTTAAAATCGGAGGAAAAATGAATAGGGTTAGTTTGTATCGTAACCTTTTAATGTCTATTGTAAATTTTTATTGCGAAATTATTGGAATAAGCTTTTTTAAACTAAAGTTCTCTTCTAAAAATCCGATACAATCTATAGATAGTGTAGGTGTTCGTATTTACACTTACCAAAAGTAAAATTCGGAATGTAAAGATTATTTACAATTGGTAGAAAAGTAGGCAATAAATAACGATAGGCAGGTTTTATAATCATGAGTCTATCTTTATTAGAAAGTAAAGGTAAGGATGATACAGCAAGTATTGATGACTAATTTGCAAAGGTTCATTAACTTCACAAATTTCGCAAGACATTTTTTGAAGAGACAAAACTTTGCAGCAGCTATACAGCAATCAATAGTAAATGTATTAAAGGATATCTTTACAGTAAAGAAAAAACTCAAGATGGCGCAGTATAGAGTTAACTATCAACAATATAAACTTCGTCAAATGGAACAACTTATAGCAGAAAATAATGAACATGTTTTCCTAAGAGGAAACAAGTTAAATGAGCTTAGGTAGGTGGTAAAATGGGCTTCGCAGTAGCAACGATAAGATTGATGCAAATTAATGCAGAACGTTTGGACTTGGAGTATAAGGTTCAGTTAATTGCTGATGCTAAAATGAATTTGAGTCGAACAATTACTGATTTGGTTAATGTTGGTACGGACCTAGAACCTGACTCTCCTGTCGTAAAAAAACTAGAACAGCGAAAAGAACGATTATATCTGTTAGAGAAGAAACTCGATATGCAAATGGAACAATATAAAACAAGGTTAAAAGCTTTGAATGCAGAATATGATTCCTGTCAAAAAATGATTGATGAAAACATAGGTCGCTCGTTTAAATATTAATTTTCAAGAATAAAAAAAGACCCGCCTTTAGAGGCGGTTCTTTTTTTTAGTCATAAGATTAATTTAAAAATTTAAAACAAGAGTTATATTTTATGCAGGAGGATTTATGCGAGAATTTAAATTAATTTTAATATTTTTTGTTTTTTTATTTGTCCAATATTCTGCAAATAGTTTTGTTTTATCAACTTATAATCCGGTGAATAGTCAGCAAGCAGGATATAATTCTTATCCTCGAGTAACTAATTTGGAAAAAATAATATTAAAAAAAACTTATGAATATGAAACTTTGGAAAGCAGGTTAGCACGGTTGGAAAAAAAGACTTGTTCTCAAATTTTTCCTTCTGCGGATTTGTCTTGGCGAGTTGAAAATATTACATCTAAGGTCGATCAAACCGCATTATATAATATTCCGTCAAAAGAGCTGGCTAATATAGAAAAACAGGTTTTGGGCAGAAGTTTTACCAAAGAAAATTTAGATAAACGATTTGCGCGACTTGAAATGCAAATGTTTGGTGCTGTTCAATCAGGGCAGTTTGATGAAAGATTTCAAACTATATTAACCGGAGCTCAACATTATAATAATTTTAATCAAGATATAGTTCTTGCGGATAGCTCAACCGGTAGAGGAAGAGGTTTAAAAGGCTTTTTGAGTGATACGTTTGGTTCGATTTTTAGCTCAAGCGGTTATGTGACAGGTTATACTCCCTCTGTAGCACCTTATGGATATAGTGCACCGTATGGATTTAATAATCATTTTAATCATGGGTTTTCTAACCCATTTAATAATTCTTGGGGAAGTAATTTTAACAATAGTTTTATAAATAATTATGGAACAGGATTTAACTCTAGTATGCATAGCCCTTATTGCCGTAGTTGTCCTGCGCATAGATATAACCCAAATACTGGACATCAAGCCAGATATTATAATTTTAAGAATTCATCCCATACAGGATGTGGTGTCAATATTTTAGATTGATAAATGTCTTTTGTGTTATAATCTGTTTATGGGAAAAAAAGTCATAACAACTAATCGTAAAGCTTTTCACGACTTTCTTATTTTTGATAAATACGAGGCGGGGCTTGTTCTGTTTGGAACAGAAATTAAGTCTATTCGGAAAGGCGGGATTAACCTCAAGGATAGTTTTGTTAAAATTGAAAAGGGAGAGGCTTTTTTGTACAACTGTCATATTAGCCCGTATGAACAAGGTAATAGATATAATCATGAAGCTGAGCGCGTTAGAAAATTGCTTTTGAATAAAAAAGAAATTTTAAAAATGTTAGGCAAAATTAAAAAAGAGAACTTTGCAATAGTGCCGCTGGAATTGTTTTTACAAAATGGTTGGGCAAAGTTAGAAATAGCTTTGGTAAAAGGTAAAAAGTTGCATGACAAAAGAGATTCTATAAAAGAAAAAGCTCTGAAAAGAGATATCCAAAGAGCATCAAAAATTAGTAGTTAATTGAATTTTGTTAATATTTATTAAAAATTGGAAAATGACTTTTTAGCAAGTATAATTTAATTATACCACCTGTTGGACAGAGGAATAGTACAATAATTAATTTTATAAAAAATAAAAAACTCATAGGGATATTTTTAGGTGCAATATTGTTGTTGCATTCTTTTGAGCCTGCTCAGGCGGCATGGTTCAAATCTAAAGAGAAAAAGAATGTAGAAGTTGTTGAACCTGCTGTTTTTCAAGAACCTGAAAAAATAAAAACTGATGTCGAGCTCAAGCAAAAGGAAGAGCTAGAAAAAAATCCTGATGCAGTATATGTAAAGGAAATTCAGTTTGATGGAAATAAGCTGATAAACAGTTCAGATATAGCCAAAATGATGAAGCTTCAGGCCGGAGATGTTTATAGCAGGGATATGGTTCAACAAGGCCTGAAGCAGATTTATCAAATGGGCTATTTTACGGAAAAGATTAAGGCTGTTCCTATCAAATTAGATGATAATAATGTAATTTTAAAAATTACTGTTGAGGAAAATTTACCCATAACAGGTTTTACGGTTGAAGGAAATGAGGTTTTAACTGTTGGAGAAATAACAGATGTAATTTCTAATTTAAAGGGGCAGCCTCAAAACATGCTAATGATAAATCAGGCTATTACGGATATAGAAGATTTGTATGCGTCTAAGGGGTATATATTGGCCAGAGTTACTTCTGTTTATGATGATCCGGATGGTGTTATTAACTTTGAGGTTGAAGAAGGTCACATAAATTCAATCGCAATAGAAGGTAACAGAAAAACAAAAGATTTTATTATAGAAAGAAATATACTTTCAAAACCTGGTGAGGTTTATAATGAAAATCAGATAAAATCTGATTTAACGAGATTGTATGGAACGCAGGCATTTAAGGATGTAACAAGAAGTATTCAAAAAACAAACTCTGATTCGGATTTGTATGATGTTACGATAAATGTGGATGAGCAAAGAACAGGGACTCTATCTGTAGGAGGCGGTGTTGATACAGTAACAGGTCTTTTTGCAACTTTAGGCTTTGCGGAGAATAACTTTAGGGGGTTAGGACAAAGAGTTGCGTTAAATGTTATGACCGGTACGGGGATAATGCTTAACGATCAATCTATGTTGGAGAGAGCAAATATTCAATCTGAATTGAGTTTTTATGAGCCACGTTTAAAAGGTTCAGAAAATTCTTTATTGTCAAAAGTTTTTTATAGGGATTTTGCAAGTTATCAAGTTCCTTTAGCTATAGAAAGACGTTTAGGGTTAGAAGGAACTCTTTCCAGACCGCTAAATGTTACAAAAACTTTGCGTGGTCAAATCACACTTGGTGTTGAGAATATAGATGTTAGTGAAGGAAATAGTTCCGAAGTTGCTAGAATATTTAACTCTCATAATATCCCTATTTCAGAAAGAGCAAAACAGCTTGAAGGTGGTTTATTTATAGGTATTGCGCCAAGTTTAGTGTATGACACGAGGGATACATTTATTAACCCACGAAGCGGTGTCTTAGCTTCTATTAGGTTTGATCAGAACGTAGGTCTGGATGAAATTAGCAACACGCATGGAAAACTTACTGCCAGCATTAAAAAATATTATCCTGTTATGAAAAAATCAAGTTTTTCTGTAGCGGGTCGAGCTGGTGGCAGATTGTACGGAGATATGCCGGAGGTTATGGCTTATCGTTTAGGCGGACCTTATACAGTCAGAGGTTTCCGTATGAGCGAAGTCGGTACGGGTGAAGGTTTTATGATGGCGTCTGCTGAATTATTAACTCCGTTACTGTTTTTAGATAGAATAGAAAAAGTTAAGTTCTTTGATAATATAAGACTTGCTTTCTTTGCTGATGCAGGTAAAATCTTTGATGGTTCTGTTACAAACAGAATGTATAACAGGCCTGGAGAAGCAATATCTGTTGGTGTAGGACTTAGAGTTTTTGTTCCGGGGGTGGGTCCTTTGAGTGTTGATTGGGGATATCCTCTTACCAATGTTGGTGCAGGAAATAGACGTGGTGCGTTTACGTTTGGAGTTGGTGAGTTTTACTAATGAAAAGTTTTTTGTGTAGAAATTTGGATGAAACTGATATTCTTGCTCAAAAATTCGCTAAATTGGTAGAAAAAGATGGTTGCTTTGTTTGTATGTTTGGTGATATTGGAGCTGGTAAGACGGCATTTGTTAAAAGGGTTGCTAAGCATTTAGGCGTAGAACAGAAAGTTACAAGTCCCAGTTTCGTTATATTGAATGAATATCATAGTGGTCGAATACCAATTTTTCATTTTGATTTGTACCGTTTGGAAAATGAAGGTGTAAAAACTATTTTAGATGAATTAGAGGAATATTCTAAAAATGGTATTTTAACTTTTGCGGAATGGGCAGAGTTTTCTGAAGGAGAGATTCCATTGGATAGACTGGATATACAAATTGAGTATGTCGATGAGACTGAGCGTAATTTTATTTTTAGTGCTTATGGTAAAAAGGCACAGTTAATACTGGAGAACTTAAATTAATGTATATTTTAACTTTTGATACAGCATTAGATAAAACATATGTAGCATTATTTAATGATAGTGCGAAAGTGTTTACTGAAATAATTGAAAGTACAGAAGATAAATATCATTCAGCTTTTTTAATTCAAAATCTTGTTGATTTGTTAAAAGAACATTCTTTGACATTAAAAGATATTGGAGTAATAGGCGTAAATATAGGCCCCGGTAGTTTTACCGGTATAAGGGCGTGTTTGACAATTGCAAGAGTTATTGCTCAGCAGTTGAATTGTCCTTTGGTAGGTGTGCCTTCGTTAGAAATTCTCTCAAGGATTAACAAGAAAGATTTACCTGTTGTAGTAACAATGGATGCGAGAAAGGGAATGTGTTATTACTCAGAATATTCAAAAGATGGGCTAACGATACAAGAACCTCGCTTGGAATTGATAGAAACGGCTGTTTTTGATAATAATAAAAATGTTATTATTGCTGATGAAGTTATGCATAGCTTGTTGAAAAATAAGGGGATTGAGTCAATTTGTTACAGAGAGACAAATAGTGATTTAGGCTGTTATTTAGCAGAAATAGTCGTAAATAAAATTAAAAATTGTGATGATTATAATTGGGCAAGTGTTAAACCGTTGTATTTGCAAAAGCCGTCAATAACGGTATCGAAAAAAACATTATTATAAAAAAGTTGAGGAAAGAATGACAGATAATGAATTAAATTGGTCTCAGTGGCTTAAAAAATCACGTTTTAGTTATATGACTGAAGAACAGCAACAACAGACTTTAAATTGGTTAATGAGTGTTCGTGATGCAGTTTTGCATAATGCAAATATACATCCTGATGATACCGTTATTGATTTAGGAACAGGGACGGGGTTACTTGCTTTTGGTGCATTTGATTTTATTGGAGAAAGAGGAAAGGTTATATTCTCAGATAAGTTTGAAGACTGTTTACAAAGTTGTAAGGAGTTTGCGATCTCTTCAGGCATAACAAAACCTCACGATTTTCTATTGTCGGATTGTTGTGATATTAAATTGCATAAAAACGCTGTAAATAGGGCGGTAATGAGGTCGGTTTTGGTACATATTTTGGATAAAAGGCAAGTCTTTTCTGAAGTTTATAGAATTTTAAAGCCGGCAGGTATATTTTCTGCATTTGAGCCTGTTATTCGTTCAAATACTCGTTGTTGGGAATTGATTAATGAAAGTCAGCTTAGTGATTATTGGGATTTTAAAAAAGCTGAAGATGAATGTATGACTTCTCAAGATGATCCTTTGACCAATTTTGATGAGAACACTTTAGCTGAGGATTTAGATGCTGTTGGTTTTAGCGATGGTGTTATAGATAAGCAAGTTGTTGAATCAAAATATAAAGTGGAAAAAGATATGGTTTATAATTGGCTTACAACTCCGCCTAGCCCAACTGCTAAAACAATGAAAGAGAAATTTTTAATGTATTTTGAAGAACCTAAAGTTGATAATTATATTGAAGAGTTACAACAAGCTTTAGAAGGCAATTTTGTTGCTATAAAGTCCAATGTTTTATATATAAAAGCTATTAAATAAATTTGACTATTTAAAAAAGATTATTAAATAAAAAGAAAGACCTCATACAAATAGATGTAGTGAGATTTTTAAGGTTAGGTCATAATATTAATGTATAGTTGTAATATTTTGGTAAATTATGCCCTTTAAGTACAGACTTCAAAAAGTAGTTGAATTCAGAATCAGAAAAAAAGAAGAACAACTTCAGGTCGTAATTAAGGCACAGGCAGAAGTTTACAGGATAGAAGGGTTGATAGAACAAAACAACCAAGCAATTATACAAACTCGACAAGATATGCGAACAGCTGATCCTATCATGTATGAGACTTATGACAACTTTCTTCATCACCTTTATGATGTTGCTGAACAATTAGAAATTCAAAAAAAAGAAGCTATCGAGCGTTTAGAACAAGAAAAATTGGTTTTGGTAGAAAGAGAAAAAGATGTAAAAATCCTTGAAAAGCATAAGGAAAAAATGAAAGAAGCATATCTTGCGGAAGAAAAAGCCGCAGAATTAAAAAGACTTTCTGAAGTAGCTGTGCAAAAACACTTTAGAAAGACACAAGAAACGAAAGAAGATGAAGAAATTGAAGAATTAATGAAACTTCAAAATGAGTACAATGATTATGAATATTAACGTAACTACAAATACAACAGATAAGATACAAGAGCAGAATGCTCAAACAACCATAAAACAGTCTGAAAAGGATGAACAATGGTCTTTTTCTGATGAGTACAAGTTATTGTTAGCTCAAAACGGAATTAATCTTGGAGTCGCTGAGCAGAATCAGCTATATTCCATAATGAATTTATCAAAAACAGACTCTAAAAATGATTTTTTAAATTACGCTAATAGTTTGGGTACTATTCGTTCGTCTTTTAATTATGATACAATGACTATTTCAAAAGATGACGCTCTTTTCTTTTGTGAAATGGTTGAAAAAAATGATTATATAACAGCCCAAGAAGATAAATTTTCATTTAAAATTAATTTATTGAAAGTAGCAAATGATGCTGAAACACAAAATCTAAAATCAGTAGAAGTTTCAAAAGTTTTGATGAATTTAATAGAAGATGCATATAAAACGCAAAAACCTGTGAGAATAGATTTTGATAATAATGTAGCTGTTATTTTAAGAATATCAAAAGATGGCAAGCTTTCTGCTGAATTTATTCCCGGTGATAATGCCGTAGAAAAATATTTAAAAGAAAATATCGGATATTTGAAAAACCGACTGGAAGAACAAAATATTGATTATGGTGATATTTTATATAAACCATATAAAGATAACAGCAAGCAGCAACGTAGCAACCGTAATAGCGGAGGTCAAAAATAATGAATGATGCATTTATAAATTCACTGAATACTCAAAAATCAACAGATACTTGGATTAATGCTTTGACTCAAAACATGTCAAACATGTATACCCCCGGTTATAGAGAAAGTGCAATTAATTTTAAAACTTTTCTTACAGGAACAATAGCTGATAGTCATATGAAAAATACCGGACAAGGTAAATCTATTCCGGGAACAAGTAGTGAAAACGTTTTTCTTGAAGGTGACGGCTATTTTATGTTGCGCAGGAATGATGGAAAAATAGTTTATTCTCGACTTGGTGAATTTCGTTTTGATGCTGAAGGTATTTATAAAAACCCGTCGGGTGCAGAAGTTCAGGGTTTTATATTGAACGATAAAGGCGAAATAATGCAAGGTGCTAAACCTGTTAATGCCAATATATATGAAGATACAGCATTAGAAGGTGGCGCTATAAATATTCCTACAACAAATATAAAAATGTGGATAGATCCAAATAATGGCAAATATCTTGGAAAATATGAAGAATTTGAAATCAAGGATGATGGTATTATTTATGGCAAGTCTGATTCCGGCAAGACGATTGTTCCTCTTTACAAAATCGCAGTTATGAATTTTCATAACCCTGAAGGGTTATTTGAGATTAAGGATGGCGTATTTATTGAGACGGATGAATCAGGAAAAGCTGTTTTCGGTCGTGCAGATGTAAGAGGCGGGCTTCTTGAACAATCAAACGTTGATTTGAAAGCGAATATTTCCAATTTTCAACAAGCAAAAGTGCAGATAGATATGGCTAATAAAATCATATCAACTAATAAGCAGTTATTAGAACAAGCGTTAGGCTTGTTGAGTTAAATTGTTTCACATACCCTAAATTATTGTTTTAATTCTCGCAAACTGCGAGAATTTATTTTTTTATTGGCTCTCGAACTAATAAAATTGTTCGTCCTAATATTTTACATTTGAAAAGAACTTTTGCGTTAATTTGTTCAGGCATTTCTTTTGTTGGTATATTGTAAATTGAAAAAATATGATTTTCTGAAACAGGATCAGAAAAAATACAATATTTTTTCTGAAGAGTGTTTTCTTTCCAACTGAAGGCATAATGATGCATGGCAATTGTTTCTATTCCTGAATGTTCACAAAAATAATTTGCAGGAAATATTGCAGAATTTGTATCAAATTCAAATATCGTCATTCCATCATGATCTAACGGTAAATTATAATTTTCTATAAAAAATTTTTTTAATCTAAATGTAATAGGCGTTAAATCAAAACAATCCTTTTCTGTTAAAAAAGGGGTATCGTCATAGGTTTTAAGTATTTTTTGAATAGTTTTATTGTTTGGTTGCGCACCGATGACCCCACCCATCGGATGGATGTTGCCCTTGTATCTCTCAAAGCCTAAAAATAAATCATATTTTAAGAATGCATTTAATGTGGAAAAAACTTCTTCGTCTGTATCCATATAAATTCCACCGTATTTTTGTAATACTAAAAATCTAGCATAATCTGCGGCAAATGCCCACTTTTTATTATTAAGGGCTGATAAAAAATATGGATGTTTAATAAATTGAGTATTATTTTCGTTCCACTCAATTATTTTGTAGTCCGGAAGTATTTGTTTCCACGACGCTATACACTTTTTAATTAGTTCGGGTTTTTCTTTGCTGCCAAACCAACAATAGTGAATTATCTTTGGAATAGCATTATTTGTTGTCAAAGTTAAACTCCGGCACAGTGTTTGTTTTTTTCTGTTTGATTATCATAATCAATGCGTCCAATAAGTTTATTTATTCTTCTTTGTACATCTTTAAATTGTTCAATAGATAAACTTTGAGCACCATCGGATGATGCGTGATCCGGGTCGTGGTGAACTTCAATCATTATACCGTTAGCACCCGCAATTAGTGCAGATTTAGCCATAGGTTCAATTAAATATCTTCTTCCGCAACCGTGGCTAGGGTCCGCTATAATAGGCAAGTGAGAGTATTTTTTGACGATAGGGATTGCTGCTATATCAAGAACGTTTCTGGAATACGTAGAATCCAATCCTTTAACTCCTCGTTCGCATAAAATTACGTCTTGATTTCCATTGCACATAATGTGTTCTGCTGCAAGCAGAAATTCTCTTATAGACGCAGCAGGGCCCCTTTTTAGCAGTACAGGTTTGTTTGCTTTACCAACAGCCTTTAATAGTTTAAAGTTTTGCATGTTTCTCGCTCCGATTTGGATTAAGTCTGCATATTCTAAAACCATAGGCAAATCAAGTGTGTCCATAACTTCCGTTACAACTAACATGTTTGTTTTTTCGCTTGCTTCTTTTAAATATATAAGAGCTTTTTCTTCCAATCCTTGAAAATCATATGGGGAGGTTCTTGGCTTAAAAGCGCCACCTCTTAAGAATTGGCACCCCATTTCTTTCGCAGCTGTAGCGACTTCCATAAGTCCGTCGAAATCTTGCTCGACGGAACAAGGTCCAACCATCATTACAGGTTTTTCGTACCCTCCGATTTTTACTCCGTTAGAAAATGTTATGACACTATCTTCAGGACAGCTTTCACGAGATGCAAGTTTGAAAGGTTCTTGAATTAATTTTACTTCCCGTACACCGTCATAAGAAGATAAAGACTCAGGGTTAACAAGTCTTCTGTCGCCGATAGCCGCTATAACTGTCATAACTTCACCTTCATTTAATACGATTTTGAAGCCTTTATCTTCCAAGATTTTTACCATTGTTTTAATTTGTTCTTGAGTAGCATTAGGTTCCATTACGACAATCATTAGAATTCTCCTTTGTTTTTAGTAGTATATTTTATAGTCTAAAATATATTTTCTTTAAATGCAATAAATATAAAGTATGTTAACAATTCAGGCTAATGTTAGAACATCTAAACCTTTATATTGGTATAAAACTTTGGCTTTATTTTCTTTAGATATTCGCTGTGCCATTATAGCACCCAAAATCGCCTCTAATTGAGATATTGGAAGCATATTGGATGGGAGTTCATACATTTCATATTGTGATTTTAAAATGTTTTGTAAAAACTTACAATCATGGGGAGAACGGTTTTTAAACATACCGTTTAGACCTAATTTCATTTTAATATCAGATATCTCGTATCTGAACACATCATAACCTGCATCTTTTAACTTTATTAGACAATCTGCTCCTCTGGAGGAAAAACGTTCTTGCCATCCTTCGATATTTTTAATATTGCCTGTAGTTTGGACTAATTGGTATTTTTTTGAATATAATTTCCACTTGTGAGATAGTAAGGTAGCATTATCGGTCATTGAAACAACTATTAATGAATCTTCTTTTCCGTATAGGTTGTCAAAGAAAAAATTTATATCATCAACAGTGTATAATTTATCCAATGTTATTATTTTAAGGTTTTTATCTAAAATGGCTACCCCTGTATCTGCCGTAGACTGGTTGCCTAGTGAAATGCCGATAAATGTTTGTTTTGTTGAAAAATCTTTCATACTTCAACGCTACAATACTTCTACTCAAAAGTCAATTAAGCCGTGATTTGTTGTTTTATAAAATTAGCAAAAGGTCCTTTGTTCTCGTTTGCTATAATATTTTCTTTTTTTATTTCTTTATCGGGTGTTGTTTCTGTTTTGAGTGTATTTTGAGTTGAGTTTGCTTTTTTAGCGTTGAAATGTTTTGTCATTTGTATATTCATTTTTGGAATTAATATCCCCAAAACTAATCCGGAATATACATATCCTGCTACTTGGGCTATATTTAACACTCTTACTTTTTTAAGGGTTTCTGCTAAATTAAGTTCTTTAGCTGTTTTGAGAAGTTTTTTAAATGGAATTGCTTTGCCGTCGTTAGTTATAGTGTTTATCCCTTTTTCTTTTAACGCATTCAAAAGAACTTCATCAACGGTTTTAACAGATTTATTTGTTAACCAATTAATGAACCCTTTTTTGTCAGGTGTGCTTTTTGAGTTAATTAGCGTTTTGTCCAAAGCATTAACAACACCTTTTGTAACAAAACCACCAAGAATTAACCAGTTTGTAAAACCTAAGATATCTTTAAAACAACTCTCTCTGAGTTCGTCACTGCTTCTTGATGCTAAAAACCTAGATGCAATAGTAAAACCGTAAACAAGTTTAAATTGGTTCAAAGTAGGAATTTTACCTTTGAATTGTATTTTATTAGGAAGATCTTTTAAGTTTGTGCTTATTGACGCAAGAGCCAACGCAATCATTCCTGCCGCAGCGAGAGTTTTTGTTAGAATAAAGTTTTTTGATTTATCTGGTTTGTTTGTTGCTGCATTTGGGTCATTAGAAACTCCGACAAATCCATCTTTTCCTGTACGTTTTTTCGTTAACCATCTGTTAAAAGGTTGGACACTGGCACCCATTGCACTAGAGATTCCAAGAGCAAGGATTGCAGAGTTTATTTTTAGTTTTTTTAATTCTTTTATAAAAGTGTTTGCCTTAAAATCTCCGATAGACTCTTCAAAAGCTTTAGTAACTTTGTGAGTTGAAAAAGCTTTTCCAAGTGCAAATAAATCATCTAGGAATGATGTAATAGGAAACGATACCGCTTTACCATTCGCATCAATTAGTTTAAATTCTTTTTCAGCTCCTGTTGAACTAATTATCAAATTTTTAAGGTAATTTAGTTTTTGTTTTGGAATTCTTTTTCCTTTTAATTTTTGCTCTTTTGAAAGTTCCATAAACGTTTCTGTAAGTTTAGGAATTGTTTCTTTATCTATGTGGACCCATTCGTTTGATTTTAATCCTTGAAGGTTTTCAAATGTTTGCTGGTAAAATGTTTTTTGTAATTCTTTTTTGTCGTGTTTTAAGTTTTGGAAATTTTTATGCCATATTTGTCCAAGAATGTCAATAGTTTCGTTATTAGCAAATATTGAGTGTGAATATACATTGTAATTTTTGTTAAATCTTCCGCTTAGAGCAAGACCTGCAAGTCCTCCAACCGTCCCAATCAAGACGTGATTAGCCGTACCTGAGTTTTCTCTGATCCCTGTTTCAACACCGGCATCCCATCCTCTACGAGAATCTACTATTGTTCTGGGCATTGCCATAAAGCTAAAATCGACTAAAGTCGCGCCAATTGCTTCATTAACGTTTAAATATCTCAGCCCTTGTGCTACAACACCTGCAGCAGACCCAAAATGAGGTCGCTGCTTAATTGATTTGTCTGTTATTTTGAAATTTGTGTTATTTATTTTCATGTTGTTCACGTTTAGCTAATGTAGGTGAATAATTTATTTTGCTAGTTTTTGAGGTAATTTTTGATATTTGTAATATTACTTAAAATTGACTAATTTTTCAAATCTACCGAAGGTGTTATTTTGCGAATGTTCTTGCCATTTGTGCCAAAGTAAAGATGCTGTTGATTCAGGACCTGTTGCAAGCGGCGTCTGTGGATTTGTTGAGGCAAGTCGTTTCTTTTCATTTTTTTCGGTTTGTTTTCTGCTCCAAATAGGAATAAATAATCCTAACAGAAGCATGGAGGCTCCAAGTGATGTGGCTTGACATATTGCTCTGTGGGTTTTAAATTCTTTGGGGACTTCATCAAAGGATTTTAGGCTTTGATTTTTTATCCAATTCCCAAATTTTGCAAATACATTGGATTTAGGCTCTAATTCCTTATGTTTGTTTATTAGGTCAATTTTGGGATTGATTTTATTCATAGTTGTGGCAAGTGCTTTTGCTATGTAATCTCCAAGGAAATACAAGCTGGCAAATCCGGCCATATCTCGTACTGTTGTTTCTCTGACTTCATTGCAATCTTCTGCGGCAAGTATTCTGCTTGCAAAGGTTATTGCTGCAATCCAGCGAGCTTGATCAAGGGTGGGAAATAATCCCTTAAATTGAAACATTTGTTTTGTTGGTTTTTTCATCATAGATGCAATTGCTAAAGCAATCATGGCGCTGGCTCCTGCGATTTTATGAGAAAATAATTTTGTTTCACTATCTTTTTTCGGTTTGTTTTCTGAGCCAAAATCTCTGTATATGGGAGCACCTTTTATTCCAGAATGTTTTCTTGTAATCCACCTGTTTATGTATTGCATAGACGCAGCTAACGGTATAATTAGGGCTAATCCCGCAAAACTTTTGTGGTTGACAAATTTTACCGCAGATTCGACAAAATTATCGATGTTTTTTTCAACTGCGGGTGTTTGGAATTTTTTTCCCATATCGACTATATCTCTGAGTATAGCTGAAAGATTAGAACCAAAAGCTGAAGTTTCATTTGTGAATTTTATTGTTTCTGTTGCATTTGTTGCAGCTGATAACAATTTGTAAGCTTCATTTATAGCCTTTTGGGTGTTGTTTTTTCCTTTTATAGCTTTAGATAAGGCGTTGACAGATTTTTCAAAGGGGGCTCCTGTTGAAGCATATTTTATCCATTTCGTGTCTTCTGAAGAGTTAAAGCCTTGCAGGTCCGAAAGGACGGATTTAACAAATGCGTTACTTTTTTCTTCTGTGGGTACATTTTTTGTACTTTCTTTATAATATGCTGCTAATTTTCTTATAGAATGTTCATCCGCCCAAGAACCTGACATTTTAAGATTTCTGTATTCTTTAGGCAGAGTAATGTATTGCAAAAAAGCAGCTACACCCATAACAAAATAGCTGGGAAGTAAACAGTTTACTAAAAGCCCCGAAGATTCGCGGCGTAATGTTTCTAACCCGGCATGTGCATTTGTATGAAAGTCCACGGCTGCTCTGGGGATTATACAAGTAGCTGCATCAATAACTGAGACTCCAATCATTGGATGTTGTTCACATGCCTGTAATCCTGCAGTCAAAATTGAACCCACTCCGCCAAAACTAGCTTTCTTATCAGCATTGTTTTGTTTGATTTGGGGTTTGTAATGGCTATTAGTTTTTTGCTTAGTGTTAAATGTTATTTGCATTTTTACTCTATATAAAACTTACCTCTATTCTAGCAATCACATAGCTATATTAAAATAGGACAAAAAATTTTTTGCTATTTTAGATGTGAAAAAAATAAATTTTTTTGTCAGTTTTACATTAAATCAGTATTCTTTTGGTTTGTTGTTTTTTTAAACGGCTAAATATTATTAATCTTCCGATGGAAATAAGTGTCTTTTTTGTCGAGGCGTCAAAAAATAAAATTAAATTTTAAATTTAACAAAAATTAACAAAATCTCCCAAAAAAGGCAAATTTTGAAACAATATATACTTATTATATATACAGGAGTGATATTATGAATTATTTATTTTTGAAATTTGTAAATAGAAAAAGAAAATTTTCGTCTTTAGATTTAATTTAGTTTTATTTCTTTACACCTACTTGTATAATAGATAAAATTATGCCAAAATGTCCTTATAGCTTGTTAGGTTAGGTGTATGTCTAAGAATATTTTAATTGTTGATGATGATGATGAAATTCGTGAATTATTGGAATTTGATTTGATTCAAAGCGGGTATATAGTTGATACAGCTTCTAATGGAGTTGAAGGTTTAGAAAAAGCGTTGTTAGGTAAGTATGATTTGCTCTTGTTGGATGTTATGATGCCCAAGATGAATGGCTTTGATGTTTGTAAAAATATAAGAAAGGCTAAAAATGTAATTCCTATTCTTTTGTTGACGGCAAAAGGGAGCATGCCGGATAAAACCGAAGGTTTTAATTGTGGAGCAGATGATTATTTGGTTAAGCCTTTTGATATTCAAGAAGTTTTGCTAAGGGTTAGAGCTCTTCTAAGGCGCGGTTCTAATAATTCAAATGAAGAATCAAGTTTTAAAAATGAAATATTAAAAGTTGGGGATATTGAAATTTATCCGGATGAGCTGGAAGTCGCTATAGAAAAAGAAAGGGTTAAACTTACACCAACTGAGTTTGAAATATTGTATTGTCTTATGCAACATTTTAATAAAGCCGTATCCTTGGCTACGCTTTTAAATGAAGTGTGGGGATATGATTGTGATGAAGATGTTAGGATGCTTAGGGTGCATGTCGGAGGATTGAGACAAAAAATAGAACAAAATCCGAGAGAACCTAGGTATTTGCATACAGTTATAAATGTTGGTTATAAATTGACACCATTTAAAGAAGCTAAAGATGAAATTTAATTATAGATTTAAGATTATTGAGCAAATAATAGTTGTAATGATAATAGCGGTTCTTACCCCGATGGTGATTAGCGGTATCATTATAAATAATGTTAATCAACACGCGATAAGAAGGGAATTAACATATTCAGTTTCAATATTGAGTGAAGTGATTGTAAAAAATATAGAGACCTTTTTCTATGCAGCGAAAGGTGAATTAAATACGGTTGCAATGGCAATTAAACACATTCCTAAAAGTTATCATCGAAAAAAATATTTGGAAGCTATTAGAGGGTATTCAAATGAAATTTCTGATATAAAGATTGAAGACATTTCTGTGTATAATGATAAATTTAAAGAGAATAACGGTTATTTTTATGATAAATCCACGCACTCTTTATTGTTGGCGCAGCCATTAGATGATAAAAGCTGTTTAGTGGCAACATTGGATAGAGTGATATTTACAAACAAGTTGTTTGAAGTTTATAAAAATGATTCCAGGCAGATATATGTGTTAGATGAAGACAGAGAGTTGATTTTGTCTAATAATTTTTCTGAGGAAGAGTATGACTATACTTTAAAGTCTTTGCCTGCTCGTTTAGAAAAGAACAGCCCTAAAACATTTGGAACTGTAAAAAACCAACCATTGGCGTATTATCACTTAGACGCTCCTAATTTGATTGTAATTGCTAATACAACAAATGACGTTACTCAAAAAACTATAGAGATAGCAAGGTTTAAGATTATATTGGCAATATTGTTGTCGGTTTTATTTATTTTTACAATAGTGGGACTTTATACTTTTTATCTTTATATAAATATAAAACAATTATTTAAGGGTATTATGGCTATTTCTAAAGGTAATTATAAACGCAAAATCAGGCTTCTTACTAATATTTTAACCCCATATGAACTTGTTTTCTTGGCAAATGAGTTTAATAGTATGGTGTCAGAAATAAATCTTTCATATCGTAGGATATTACAAAAAAATAAAGAGTTAAGACGATTGGATGAATTGCGTTCAAACCTTATTGATACCGTTAGTCATGAGTTTAGAACTCCGTTAACAAGTATAATGGGCTATACATCCAGACTTTTACGTAATGATATAGAAATAGATGCAGAAACAGAAGTTAAGTCGTTAAAAGTTGTTAAAAGACAGGCTGAACGTCTTTCAAGAATGGTGGAAGATTTGTTGGTTATCCCCGATATAGATGGTTCTAAATTGCATATAAATATCGATACTGTCAATTTGCGTGAAATAGCTGAAATTTCTTTACACTCTTTGAAAGGTGTTGAAAATTCTAATATAAGGATACAAATTCCGGAAGATTTTCCATTAGTGTATGCGGATAAAGACAGATTAGAGCAGGTATTTATTAATCTGTTAGAAAATGCAAAGAAATATGCAATAAACGGTACTAATATAATTTTCTCAGCGTATGCGGGTGATGTTGAAGCATTTATAAAAGTAGAAAATGAAGCTCCATTTATTCCTCAAAAAACATTAGATACATTGTTTGATAAATTTACTAGAGTTGATGATTCGACGACGAGGACAACAAGAGGAACCGGCTTAGGGCTGTATATAGTAAAAGGATTGGTTGAAGCTATGAGTGGGACGATAAAATTACAATCGCATCAAGAAAATAAATTTATCGTTAGTCTTACTTTACCAATAGTAAGTGAATAATATGAATTTGGATTTTATGAGAGAAGCTTTATCTATAGCTAAGTCTTCTGAGGCGGATGTTCCTGTTGGGGCAGTAATTGTTAGGGATGGAAAAATTATTGCAGTCGCGTGTAACGAAAAAGAAAAATTACAGCAAGTATACAGGCATGCTGAAGTTGTAGCAATTGAAAAAGCTAGCAAAAGGTTAAAACAGTGGCGTCTGGATGATTGTTCTCTTTATGTTACGTTAGAGCCTTGTCCGATGTGTGCTTGGGCTATTTTACAATCCAGAATAAAAAATGTTTATTTTGGTTCTTATGATTCACTATATGGTGCTTTTGGGTCCAAGTTGGATTTAAGAGAATATTTTCCGTCTAAGATTTCTGTATATGGTGGAATATTGGAAGAGGATTGTAGTAAATTGTTGAAAGAATTTTTTGAGAAAATACGAGATGATAACAAAAAATAAATTAGATAAATTAGTTTTAAAATATGAAACAAAGTCTTTTATTCCGTTTGATCCAGTAAAATATATACATTTATTTGAAGATAAAAAGGATATTGAAATAGCTGGTTTTGTGGCGAGTCTTTTTGCTTATGGGAATAGAAAAGCCTTTATTTTTAAACTGGATGAGCTTTTTCGATTAATGAAATTTTCTCCGTATGAGTTTGTCTATAAGTTTACTGAAGAAAATAGCTTGCTCAATGATTTTGATTATAGATTTTCCAAGGGGTGTGACATAAAAGAAGTTTTTTTAATTCTTAATCAGTTGTATTGTAAAGAAGGTTCTGGTTTGGAGAATTTATTTGCATACGGATGGAATAAATTTCATACTGTTAAAGGGATGTTGATGGTTGTTAGTGATTACTTTTATGCGAATGTTAAAAATGATATTACTAATGGTTTTTATCATTTGATTCCTGATGCAAATAAATCAAGTGCACTTAAACGTATGAATATGTTTTTGCGTTGGATGATTAGGGATGGAGTTGTGGATAAGGGTGTGTGGCATTTTATGCCAAAGTCAGAATTGATAATTCCTTTAGATACACATGTGGCTAAGCTTTCTGTAGAGATGGGGTTGGTGCCAAAATCAAATGGTGATTTTAAAACAGCTCAAAAGATAACAGAAAAATTAAAGGAGTTCGATGATTTAGATCCTGTTAAATACGATTTTGCTTTATTTGGGTATGGTGTGGATAAATAGTTAGAAAATTTTACAACTTCTTAACAAACCCATGACAAATGTTTTATCTTCAACTATTATATTCTTAGATAAAAGGGGATTTTTTATGGAATCATATACATATTCAGATAATAATTTGGTAACTCAAACAACGGGGCTTTCTGCTTTAAGTACGGAACAAGATAAGTTTTCGTCTTTGTCTACATCTGCATTGTTAGCAAGAAGCGAAGTGCCGATGTCTCATCGTAGGGTTGCTGATAATTATATGATTATTAAAAAGATTTATGGGTTTTCTGCAGTACAAAGTAGATTAGATAATGCAGAAAAAGCTTTATTATCTAAATATGATTTTAATCTTTTGGAGTTTTCTACGATAAAGCAAATTAATGAAGAGTTGGTTTATTTGCAAAAGTGGGCATTATCTTCAGAGAAGAATTTAAGAAGAGACGCTGACGAGATTATTCAGATTCGTTGTAAAGAATTAAAATTTATAATATCAAGTAGCTATGCAAGTATAACAAATGAGATTTATAATGGATATTTGGCATTAAATCGTTATTTTGAGGATATTTCAAAATATCATAGAATGTAGTCTCCTTCATATGAACTATATTTTT
The DNA here is from genome assembly GCA_045636305.1 of Candidatus Gastranaerophilaceae bacterium. GTDB lineage: Bacteria > Cyanobacteriota > Vampirovibrionia > Gastranaerophilales > Gastranaerophilaceae > RGIG2134. The sequence goes on from JAZTXF010000074.1 coordinate 22,254, forward strand.
TTTATTTGTTAAATTTTTAGTATTATTTTGTCGTTAAGCGTTAAAGATAATTAACTGTTTAACGAGGCAAAAAATGCTTAAGCAAGAAGATAATATGATTTTGTCAACTGACAACAATGGTGTACCTGTTACGGGTGAATATGCGACATTAGAGCTTGCTCGAAAAGCTCATGAAAGATATTTGTTAAGGCTGTCGCATGAGGATTTGAATGAAGCTTTAGATTATTATATTCAAACGATAAAAACAGCTCCGGAATTGCCTGAGACGTATTATCGTTTGGCTAGTTTGTTGTTTGAGGATGGACAAATAGGAATTGAAACGGCTATAGAACAGTGTAAGACTGCTATTGGACTTGACCCAAAAAATTATAATGCACATCTTTATACCGGATATTTTTTAAAGTTGGCAGAAAAATTTGATGAAGCGGAAAAAGCTTTTACTGATGCAATGAGAGTGATGCCGTTCAACTCTGCAAGAGCAAGAGTAGTATTGGGCATTATGCTTTTACAAAAAATGCATAATAAAAAAGCTGTTTTTTTGGATTTTGTAAAAAGTCTATATTATATGTGTTCAGGTAGTTTGTTGATGTTGTTGGATTACCCTGCTTTAAAAATGTTTTATAAAACATTTGCAGATAGTTTTTCTGCAAATGCTTATCGTTGGGCAGGTGGTTTTCTTCAAAAAATAAATAAAGATTCTTTGGCTGTAAAAACTTATGATATAGCTGTAGAAAAGACCGGACGTAATGAATATTTCTACGAAAGAATCGGAGATGTTTCAGTGAAAAATGAAGCCCCCGAAATAGCCTTAGATGCTTATCAAAGAGTCTTGCGCTCAAATCCTTATAATCGGGAAGCATTAATTAAGACCGCAACACTTTTGCAAGAACATTTTGAAGAAAAAATTGATGAGACTATAGATTGTTACACCAGATTGTTAGATATTGAGCCTGAAAATCCCCGCATATATTATGAGTTGGGACATTTGTATGTAAGTAAGAAAGACATTATTAATTCTGTTAATGCTTTTAAATTAGCGTTAGATAAAGATTATGAAAATGCCTTTTATCATAATAGTTTGGCATTTGCTTTGGTTCAAGCAGAACAGTATGATGAGGCGATTGAACATTATCAATATGCTATAAATTTAAACCCTGATAATGAATGGACAGCCATAGTTTGTCAGGCATTGGGTTCGTTGTACGGACAGATAAAAGAAAATCCTGATGCAGCACTTACAATGTTCCAGACTGCATTGGTGTTGGATCCAAATAGTGCAGATGCATATATTTCAATAGGTGACTTGTATTTGGATTGCAGTGATTTGGATAGCGCAATAAAGGCTTATTGTGAAGCAATAAAACTTGCTCCGGATAGTGCCAGAGCTTATTGCAAAATGGGAATAGCTTTGTGGGAAAAAGATTATTTAGAAGAAGCTATAATAGCTTATAATAAAGCTATTTCTTTTAACCCTGATTATGATATTGCTTATAACAATTTGGGGGTTATTTATTTGGATGGCATTGGCAATACGAAAGAGGCATTACGACTTTTCAAGTCAGCAATTGGTATAAATGAAAATTATGCGTTAGCTCATTTTAATGCAGGACGAGCAGAGCAAATTTTAGGACATAGTACCGTTGCGGCAAAATATTACCAAAAGGCGTTAGAATTAAATAGAATTTCTTGGGATTTAACAGAAGAAGAAATTTTGGAGCGATTACATAGTTTATTTGAAGTTTAAATATATCACTCTTATTATCCCCCAAAGCCCTGAAAGAGGGCTTTTTTTTATTTTTTTATACAGCTATCAAGGTATTTTAGTGTGCTGATTTTGTTATCATATAAATATTTTAAGAAATTCAAGTGAGGTTTGCTTGTAGAAGACAAAATTATATTTATTTCGAATCCATCTGAACAGAATGGCTCATAATCGTAAACAACATAGCTGTTATATTTGCTTTTCCATTCTTTTCTGTCTACCCGACAGTTAAATTCTTCAGCAAGGTCCTCTAACCACGTAACCATGTCTTTGTTTACGTCTTTAACTTCAATTTGCTTTCTATTATTCAGTTCTCCTTGATATCTTTCTGTTAACATAGCAAATCTCCAAAGTCTACAATATAAAATGGCAAATAGCTCAAAGCATATTCGCTTTCATTTTTAGTTTACTTGTATTTATAGCTTAAAAAAATACCAAAAAGTACTACAACTATACACTACAAAAGGGCTATTAAAAATAAATATTTAATCATAATGTCTTAATTGTCTAAAGATTTTATACTTGTTGTTACAAACTCTCCAAAATTAGAATTAATTGCATTTGTTAAATCATTAGTTGAATTCACCCAAAAGCCTGAACCTGTTAGTATTTTTTCTCCGTCCATATTATCCAGTTTAAACATTAAAGGGTCGGAGCCTTTAAATTGCAAAATGGTATCTTTGATGCTAATTAATGTTTCAAAAGGAATATCTTTTTTAACTGTGAGTGTTACTATATTAGAGTTTTCAACAGGTCTAACGCTATCTACAACTATATTAATTTGGTCTTCATCTTTTCGTTGAATTTTACCGGAAAAAATAACTTTTTGTTCGCTTTCAACAAAACTGTTGACTTCAAGTAATGTCTTATAAAAGACTACAAATTCCACCTTACCAGTTAAATCTTCAATAAGTCCTGCTTTGAGGAATTTTGTTGGGTCTTTTTTGAAAGGTACTTGTCTAACTTGTGATAATAGCCCACAGATTGTCACAATTTTATCATTTGGCATTTCAGACAATTCAGCAATATTGTGTGTTGTTAAAAATGGCAAACTATTTCTGATAGACGAAAGCGGGTGGCTTGTTACGTAGAAACCAAGATATTCTTTTTCAAATTGTTGAATTTCTTTATCAGTGAATTCATCTTCACTTCCTTGTAAAGAATATGTTCCGCTGCCAAAACCGCTATTTGCGCCAAGTGCTGCAAACAAACTGCCTTGTCCGAGAGCTTTTGATTCATTTTCTCTTTGTGCTTGTGCAACCATAGCGTCAAGGTTAAGCATTAGTTGCTTTCTGCTTTTTTCTATATTTGAAAAGGCTCCTGCTTTTATTAAACTTTCTAATGTCCTTTTGTTTAGACATTTTAGGTCTACGCGTGAGCAAAAATCATATAAGGACTTAAACTCTCCATTAGTTTTGCGTTCTTCGCATATCATTTCAATGACGGCTTCACCAACGTTTTTGATTGCACCGAGTCCAAATCTTATATTGTCTTCGTCAGGAGCAAAGTTTGAATATGATTTGTTTATGTCAGGAGCAAGAACTTTGACACCATGTTTTTGGCATTCTGCAATATACATTTGAGTTTTTTCTTGGTCCCCTTTCACGCTTGATAGAAGAGCTGACATGTATTCAACAAAATAATGAGCTTTTAAATATGCTGTTTGATAAGAAACAAAAGCATAAGCTGCGGAGTGAGATCTGTTAAAACAGTAGGCTGCGAATTTTTCAATTTGTTCAAATAGTTCGGTAGCATCTTTTGCGGACATTCCATTTTTACCGGAGCCTTCAATGAATTTTTCTTTTTGTTTTGCCATTTCATCGAATTTTTTCTTACCCATCATACGGCGAACCATGTCCGCTTGACCAAGAGAATATCCGGCAAGAGCTTGGAAAATTTGCATAATCTGTTCTTGGTATACAATTGTGCCGTAGGTGTCTTTAAGGATAGGGATTAACAGGTCATGAGCAAATGTAACCTGTTGTCGTCCGTGTTTTCTTTCGACGAAATCATCAACCATCCCTGATTCAAGGGGCCCCGGACGGAAAAGCGCAACCAAAGCGCCCATATCTTCAAATACGTTTGGCTTGAGTCGTCTGACAAGATTTTTCATCCCTGATGATTCAAGCTGGAAAACTCCGTCTGTATCGCCATGTTGTAGAAGTTCATAGGTTTTTTCATCTTCAAGTGAAACTTTGTTAATTTCCAAATCTATGTTATGACGTTGTTTGATTAGTTTTAGGGTATGGTTAATCATTGTGAGGTTGCGCAAACCTAAAAAGTCCATTTTCAATAGTCCCAATGTTTCTAAATCTGACATTGGGTATTGAGTTATGATAATTCCTTCTTTTGAAGGCTGAACAGGAACAATTTCATTGAGTGGCATATAGGATATTATTACTCCGGCTGCGTGCATACCGAAGTTTACTTTTGTTCCTTCGAGTTGTTTTGCCATATCCACAATTTCTTTGACCTGTGGATTTGTGTCATATAATTCTTTTAGTTCCATGCCGGGTTGTAGGGCATCATCTATATGAACTTTTGGTCCGCTTGGGATAAGCTGTGACCATTTGTTTGCATCTGCAAACGGAATTTCATAAACTCTCGCAACACCTTTAAGTGCGGCTTTTGCTGCAAGTGTACCAAATGTAATGATTTGGCAAACTTTGTCAGCGCCGTATTTTTTTGCAACGTAGTCAATAACTTCTCCACGTCTTTCAATGCAAAAGTCAATATCGACGTCGGGCATTGTGTATCTTTCAGGATTTAAGAAACGTTCAAACAACAGATTGTGTTTGATTGGGTCTAGGTCAGTTATGCCAAGAGCGTAAGCAACCAGTGAGCCCGCAGCAGAACCCCTCCCTGGTCCGACCGGAATGTCGTTATCTTTAGCAAATTTTATAAAGTCCCAAGTGATTAAAAAGTAGGCAGAAAAGCCCATTTGCTCAATAATACCAAGCTCATATTTGTATCGTTCTTCAAGTTCGGGAGTTATTTCTCCATACAGTTTTTTCAAGCCTTCTATAACTTGATAATGCAGATATGAATCTACCGTGTGTCCTGCAGGCACTTCAAAATTAGGTAAAGGTGCTCTGCCTTTGTCTAACATAAAATGACATTTTTCTGCAATTTCAACAGTGTTTTTTATTGCTGATTCAAAAGTTTCGGCATCAAGCCATTTAAAAGCATCACGAAGTTCAGAAACAGTTTTTACATAAAATTCGTTGTTAGGGAAACGGAACCTTGCTTCGTCAGATTTTGCAGCATTGGTGTTTAAACATAAAAGTGTGTCATGCCAATCGGCATCATCTTTTTTTAAGTAGTGACTGTCGTTTGTTATAACCAATTTTATGTTAAGTTCATTTGCTATTCTTATTAAATCCGGATTTGAACGTTTTTGAACATCTAATCCGTGATCCTGAATTTCAATATAGTAGTCTTCGCCAAAAATGGATTTATAATATTCTGCACGTTTTTTTGCTTCTTCCTTATCGCCTTTAAGTATATATTTTGCGACTTCGCCTTGAACGCAAGCAGAAAGGCAAATTAAATCTTCGCGATATTCTTCAATAAGTTTGTGGTTTATACGTGGTTTGTAATAAAATCCTTCAACTGCGGCAATAGAGGCAAGTTTTACAAGGTTTTCGTATCCTTTTTTTGATTTTGCTAGTAAAACAAGGTGAAAAAGTTCTTGTCCGGCTTTTTTTTCTGTAATATCTCCGTCATAAACATAAAATTCACAACCAATAAGAGGCTTTATGCCGGCTTCTTTAGCAATTTTACAAAATTCCATTGCGCCATACATAACGCCATGGTCAGTAATAGCAACCGCGGGCATATCATTTTCTTTTGCAAAATCACAAAGTTTTTTAAGTCGTATAGCGCCGTCTAATAAACTATATTCTGTGTGTAAGTGTAATGGTACGTACTGCATATTAATAATTTAGCACGAACCAAGGACAAAAAGGGTAAAGTTTTGTAATTTTTTACCATTTTTTAATAGGGTAATTGTCAGGTATTTTCCATCCGTTTTTTTGTATGATTCTTGTACAATATGACCCCATAGTTTCACATCTTTCTTTTGTTTTATTTAACCAGTGTTCATAATATCCATAACCAGTGAAACCACCGTATAAAGCATTGTTTGGAGCTGTGTATCTTCTATTTTGTACGTCTGAGCGAAAAAGAGCAAAAGAAAAAACATCTTTTCCAAATGTTCTAGGACCTTCATTTCCATTTATATCAACGTGGAAAACTATTGCTGGAGATTCAACTAATGCCCCAATAAATAAATAAATGCATTCCGTTGAAAAGTGTCACCTTACGCATGTATTCGAGATCTGTCTGCTGTCCTGTTCGTATGCTTCCATCAAAACTAGTGATGTTTCTGGATGACAGCCCCATTTCTTTTAGTGTGCAAGAGTATGGGTTTTTGCAGTTGTTTGAAAGTTTAAGATTTGGCAGGAATGCATCGGCAAAAGTTTCTTTAGTGCCGTAAGTAGTTATCTGATTTTCATTAAGTGTTATTAGTTCATTAATAGACCCATATTGGGCTTCTGTCATTTTTACAGCATTAGACAATATAGAATAAGCTGTTTTGATACCGGTTTCAACTTGTTGTTTTTTATAATTGTTAATTAAATTAGGAACAGTTAAAGCCGCAATAACACCAATTATGGTTAAAGTAATAAGAGTCTCAGCCAAAGTGAAAGCAAAACGCTTAAAACCCTTTCTGCGACCTGGTTTTTTGGGGGGCTCAAAGTCTAATAAAGGCATAGAAAGAGAGGTTTTAGAGTCTCTAACTATTGAGTTGTCAAATGTCATTACAACACCCCCAATTATTATATACTTTTTCATTATAACAGTATTTTTAATACTTGTGAACTGCTGTGTGAAAAAATATGAAAAACAACAAACATGTCCTCCTGAGGGAAAGCACTAATTGAGAAGAATTACGCCGACTCTAGCCCGATGAACTTTAGCTCTTAATGCTAGCTACTTGGAAAGAGGCTGTCCCCCAGGCACCCTGATATAAAGCTTAAGTCTCTATTTTATAAACATACAATCGCCATAACTGTAAAATCTGTATTTGTTTTCTATTGCTTCTTTGTACGCATTTAAAATGTTTTCTTTGCCGGCTAATGCACTTACTAACATTATTAATGTTGATTTTGGCAGGTGAAAATTAGTTATAAGTGCGTCTATGACCTTGAACTCATACCCTGGGTATATAAACATTTCAGAACTGTCTTTTACCGCTTTAATTTCTCCATATTTTTGGAATGTAGTTTCAAGCGTTCTTGTTGTAGTTGTTCCGACTGCCACAATTCTTTTTCTTGTTTTTTGTGCTTCTCTAATTATTTTGGCTGTTTCTTCAGGAACTTCAAAAATTTCATTATCCATCTTGTGGTCTTCTATGTTTTCTGCGTTTACCGGTTTAAACGTGCCTAAGCCAACATTTAATGTTACATAGCAAACTTGTACACCTTTATTCTTTAGTTTTTCAATAATTTCTTCCGTGAAGTGTAAACCTGCCGTTGGTGCAGCTACTGAACCTTTGTTTTTTGCATAAACTGTTTGATATCGTTCGTAATCAAGCTTTTCTAATTCTTCATCACTCATTTTTCTTTCAATATAAGGAGGGAGTGGAATTTTTCCTACTTTGTCTAATATTTCGAAAAAATTACCATTGTATATAAGTTTAACCAGAGCTTTGCCGTCCTCATATTTTTCAATGGCTTCTATTGAAAGATCTTCACTAACTGTTAAAATGTCACCAATTTTAACTCTTTTGGCGGGTCTTAATAAAACTTCCCAGTGATTTTTTTTAATTTCTTTTAATAGGAAAATTTCAATGTTTGCCCCGGTTTGTCTTTGAGCAAAAATTCTTGCGGGAATTACTCTTGTGTTATTTAAAACTAAAACGTCATTTTGGTCGAGATAATCGACAATATCATAAAAATGCTTGTGCGAGTATTTTCCTTGTTCTTTGTCTAAGACAAGTAGTTTTGAGAAATCACGTTTTTGAGCCGGAAATTGTGCGATTAGTTCTTCCGGAAGTTGGTAATCAAACTCACTAAGCTTCATTACTGTTTATCTTCCTCAACGTTTTTTATTTCTTTTGCTTCAATTTTTCTTGCATTTGAATTATCAGATTTAGTAGCTTTTTCAGCTTTTTTAGCGGCTTCTTCCATATCAAGCTGTTTGTTAATAATAATTGTTTGCGCTACTTGTATTAAGTTGCTTGAGATTAAGTATAGTAGAACTCCGGCAGGGATAGGAATGAATATAAATGTCGCTGTAAGCATAATGGGCATCATTGTTCCCATTGTTTTTTGCATTGCTAATTGCGTTGGGTCTTGTTGCTGTTGTTTGTTTGTTGCCATCATTATTTTTTGAGTAACAAACATGGATGCACCAAAAATTAATACTAAAAGTAATACATCATAGTGAATAGACGTTGAAACTTTTTTTGTTGGAACTTGTGCCATCAAAATGTTGTCATTTTTCACAAATTTGATTGTTTCAATTTCACGAGTATTGTTATCTATAACGCCAACTTCAGCATATTCAACCTTTTCGAGTTGAGAATATTTCATGCTTTGAATGTCGTCCAAGTTGATTTTTAAATCGAGTGTTTCTCCGGGGATAATTTCTCCTTGAACTTTAATGATTTTTCTTGGATTTGTAACTTTTTGTTCTGTAGGTTCATCAGAGCCTTTTAAGTATACTTTCATGGTTTTTGTTGCAGAGAAAGTATCGTTTTTTGTTACATTAAATTCGTTATCATAAGATAGACCGGCATTTCCTCTTAATGTTGCATCAAGTCTGTTTATGAAGTAGAAAGATTCATTTCCTGCAACTTGAATGAACATGGGACTCATTAATGCTGAATATAACATAATGAATATAGGCATTTGTATTGCGATTGGCCAGCAACCAGCCATAGGATTGAACTGATGCTCCTTGTAAAATTCCATCATTTTTTGTTGCATCATTTGCGGATTAGATTTGTATCTTTCTTGAATTGCTTTCATTTTAGGTTGCAATATTTGCATTGTTTTCATTGAACGTTGTTGAGAAACGCCTAATGGCCACATAGCAAGCCTTATAATGACAGTTAAAAGGATAATCCCCCAACCGTAGTTACCCATAATTTGTCCTAAACTTTTTAGTATATCAATAGTTAATGCTGTAAAATCCACTTTATTTTCCTCATGTCCTCTAATCTAATAATAATATTCTAATATAAAAATAAATTATTGACTTGTCTTAAATAGTTATTAAATAAGAAATATGAAGTTGGTGTGTGAAAGGACTCTTATGACTATTTTTTCTTTATTAAAAAAACAGTGTACACATGATAAAATGGGGTTTAATGTAGAGTGTGGGTATTGTCCTGATTGCGGAGCTTATGTTGAAAACAGGTGGTTTATTGTTAGATGTGCCTGTTGTGGGGTAAAGCGTATTTCTTATTCAAGAGGTAATGAGGTGATGCCTGTTTCTTGCTTTTGTTCTAATTGCGGGGATAGTGTGTATTATGTAGAAGAGGTAAAAAAACTTAATTTTGTAGATATTAACTATGCTACAGTTTTGAAAATTACTCCAAAATCCGTAAAATTCAATTTTTCTCAAAGTTGGGTTCAAACAGCCCCGTCGTTTAAAATGTTATCATTAATTAATTAAAAAAAAACCATAACTTTTGTTATGGCATGCTTATTATTTAGTTCGTGCTATATGTTTTGTGTTATTTAATGTTAAGCGGCTATATTTAAAGATTTGCCGATGCCATAGCCTGTAGCGTCTAACATAGCATCGACCCCTTTATCAACTTGTTTTACCAGCGCTTTATGTTCAGCTGTAGTCATAATTTCTGCAGCTTGGTTAAGGTTCTTCAAGCCAAGAATTTCACCTGCAAGTTTCACTTTGTTAACAAACGCTGCCATAAAGTTTGTAGACGTAGCATCTTGTCTGTTAGCAGCTTTCATTGCGTTAACGAATCTTTCTGCGTCTTCTGCAGAAATGATTTGAGCTCTAACCGCGTGAAAACCTGGGTTTGAATATCCTTTGAAAGATGGTCTGTTTTTTATTAAATTGTTACTAATTGAATTTATTTTCATATTTTTACCTAGTTTCTTTTTTATTAAGTGTTTTTGTTACACTTCTTTTAACACTTTTATTATGCAACATAATATATTTTTTGTCAACCCTAAATGTTAACAATAGTTAACTTGGTGAAAAACTGCGCTCAGTGTGTGTTTTGCATTTAGTGCAAAAAGTACACTTAATCTTGATAAAAAGAAATAATCCACAAGGTTATATTTGCTAATAAAAAAATATACCATGGTGGCTAATTGTCACATGATATAAAATATTGTTATATATAATTAATCTTTTTCATACTTCCAACTATTCTTAATTCCAGACAGCTAGGGGCTTGTGCCCCTATTTTTTTAATGGTTGGACTTTATTTTTTTAAATCAGGACGCAAATTTTGGGCATTTTTTAAATATACGTGCGTAGCAGAAAAATCTGCATTAATTGTATTTATTACAATTAATGCCCGGATACACATTTCTAGAGAGTTTTCAACATCCATTTCTTGATAGCACATCATTGGTATATGAGATATGCCAAGTACTGTTCTGATGAATTTTGCGGGATATGCTTTAGTTATGTCTTTTGTTGCTGAAAAAGTCATGTATGCTATATCGTTGGGCGTTATATTGTTGTTTTTGAGTACTTCATTGAAAAGCTCTATAGTTGCAGTTTCTATTGCTTTTTCGTTGTTTTCACTAACACTTATAGCTCCTCTGATTGCAACTGTTTTCATTATGAACCAAGCCTTTCACCTTTTTTTATGCCCGAACCGTTTGACCAAGCATAAGCTTCCATTATGCCTTTGCCTTCCGGTTTAACTTGTGTGATAATTAATTTTTCTTTATTTGCGCAGATTTCTATCCCTTCTTTTGTTATGGATATGACTTCTCCGTTGTTTTCGCAACCCTCATATGGAACAGCTTGTGCTTCCATGATTTTAATCATTTTGTTTTTGTAAAAAGTATATGCGTTTGGCCAAGAATACATTGCTCTAATTTTGTTAGATATTTCTGTTGCTGTTTTTGAAAAGTCTATTAATCCGTCAGCTTTAGCAAATTTATTGGCAAATGTAACCTTTGAATTATCTTGTTTTTCTGGTGTTATTTCTTTAGAAACCAGACCGCATAATGTTTTTTCAATAAGTTGTGGCGATTTTTCCGATATTATTTGGGCCAATTCAACATCATTCATCTCTGGTGTTATTTCAATTTTATCGCATAAGCAAGTATCTCCGGCATCGAGCTCTAAAACAGTAAGCATAGTTGTTATACCGGTTTCTTTGTCTCCATTGTAAATACATCTTTGGATAGGATTTGCACCTCTGTATTTAGGTAATAACGATGCATGCAAGTTTATTGTTGAATATTTAGGAATATCCAAAACTTCTTGCGACAGAATTTGACCAAAAGCAAAAGTAACAAAAAAATCCGGTTCTAAATCTTTTAACGATTGTATAATTTCGGGTTCTTTTCTAATTGATTTTGGTTGAAAAACTTTAATTCCAAGTCTTTCAGCCGTTTGTTTTACAGGCGGAGCGCTGAGTTTGTGCCCACGTCCGCATGGCTTGTCTTCCTGTGTAACAACAGCTACTATATCTATTTCTTTTGAGTTGAATAAATATTCGAGAGAGCGTGTTGCAATTTTGGGTGTGCCAAAAAATACGACTTTAATCAACTTTGGGCTCCTCTTCAATTATTGCTTCCAATTCAGTTTCGTCTAATAATTTGTTTTCGTCTATTGGTGGAAGTCCGTTTTCTTTTAGAATTTTATCTGCTTCAAATCGATTTCTCGCATGGTCCACAAATAAAACACCATTCAAATGGTCAAATTCATGTTGTATTGCTCTGGCAAGAAGTGTTCCGTCTTTTGCTTCAAGGACAAAAGGACGCCCTTTTTTGTCCAGCGCTTTGACCAAAATATTTTTGTATCGTCTTACATCTGTATAAGCCTCAGGAAAACTTAGACAACCTTCATGGCTTATAACTGCACCTTCTTTTTTGATAATTTTAGGGTTAATAAAAACCATTGGATTAAGCGGTTCATCATTTGTTGAAACGTCAATTACAAATACTCTGTATAGTTCCCCTATTTGAGGTGCTGCCAATCCGACGCCATTGCATGCGTACATTGTGTCTAATAAATCTTGTACCAAATCAAGAACTTTTTTTGATACTTTGTGTACTTCTTTTGATTCTTTTCTGAGAGTTTCATCTCCATATTTTAAAATTTTTCTTATTGCCATTGTTTTATCCTATTATCCATTATTTTTGTTTTGCAAAGAAGCTTAGTATTAACAATATAACTGATACACCTACGGCATACAAGAAGTATTTGAGTAGGGATGTATTAATTACTAAAGAAGCCAATGCGCCGGATATTATTGCTATCATTGCTAATACAAAAACTGTTTTGTTTTGTGTCAATCCAATATGAAGCAGTTTGTGGTGAATGTGTTCGCTGTCTGCAACAAATGGAGAATTCCCTTTAGCTATCCGTCTTAAGCTGGAAAATGTTATGTCCAAAATAGGAACAGATAAAATCAATATTGGCACATACATTGCAATAGTGTCTGTATTCATTACTCCCGTAATAGATAAAACAGCTAACATAAAGCCACCAAATAGTGCTCCGGAGTCTCCCATAAAAATTTTAGCGGGGTTGAAGTTATAAGTTAAAAATGCAAGCATTGAACCTGCCAATATAAATGCTATTAGTGATGACACATTTGTTGGTGCCATTGATACTGAGATTACGCCTAAAGTGACTGCGCTTATAGTAATAATTGAACCGGCAAGTCCGTCAATACCATCTATAAAATTAACAGCATTACTTATTCCAACAATCCACATAATCGTTATTATGTAAGAGATTATTAGATTTAGTTGAATTAGATCTCCAAAAGGATTGTATAACGTGTCAATTCTTATGCCTAATAAAAAGACTATAGTTGCAATTGATATTTGTATAAGTAGTTTGAACTTGGCATTTAAGCAATAAATATCATCTATTAATCCAAGAAAAAACATTAATGAACCGCCTAACAAAATTCCTGATAGTAATGAGCCTTTTGGATAGAAACTTAATACTATAAGTAATAAAAATGTCAGTATAGTGCTTGTCCAAATTGATACACCTCCAAGGCGAGAAACGGGATGTTCGTGTATTTTTCTTTCTCCGGGATTGTCGACTAATCCTTTTTTCTTTGAAAAAGAAATAACAAGCGGAACAATAAATACTCCGAGTAAATACGAAATAATTGTTCCGACTATATGTGCATCTGATAATTGTAAAAGCGTCATTTTATCTGTCCTATTTTGTTAGTATAAAGGATAATTATCACAAAGTTTTTGTGAACGTATACGAAGTTCTTTTAGTTTTTCTTTATCGTCAGAGAAAATTACAGCATTAGCTATAATTTCACCAACCTCTTTCATGTCGTTTTCTTTTAGGCCACGAGTTGTTAATGCGGGTACGCCTAAACGGATACCGCTAGTTACGAATGGACTTTGCGGGTCATTTGGAACTGTATTTTTGTTTGCTGTTATGCCTACTTCTTCAAGTATGTTTGCAATATCTTTTCCTGTTTTTCCGTATCTTCTTAAGTCCAAGGTCATTAAGTGATTTTCTGTTCCTCCTCCTATTATATCCATATTGTTATCAATAAGGGATTGCGCCAATGCTTTTGCGTTTTTAATTATTTGTTTTGCATATTCTTTGAATTCCGGCTGAAGAGCTTCTTTTAATGCAATAGCTTTACCTGCAATAATGTGTTCGAGCGGACCTCCTTGTATTCCCGGAAATACGGCTTTGTCTATTCCTAGGACATGTTCTTCCTTACACATAACTATACCGCCACGTGGACCTCTAAGTGTTTTGTGCGTTGTTGTTGTAACAAAATCAGCATATGGAGCAGGAGAAGGATGTTCGCCTGTTGCAACAAGTGCTGCAATATGTGCGATATCTGCTAAAAGGTAGGCTCCAACTTTGTCGGCAATCTCTTTAAATCGTTTAAAGTCAATGATTTTAGAGTAGTTTGATGCACCACATATAATTAATTTGGGTTTGTTTTCTATTGCTTTTTGTTCAACATCATCGTAATCTATTTCACCGTTTTCATTTACGCCATAGCTTACTATGTTGAAATAAATTCCTGAAAAGTTGACTGGTGAACCGTGGCTAAGGTGTCCTCCATTAGATAAATCCATACCTAATACTGTATCACCGGCTTTAAGTGCGTACATGAATACAGCCATATTAGCTTGTGCACCTGAGTGTGGTTGAACATTAGCGTGATCAACACCAAATAATTCACAACAACGTTTTTGAGCTAATTCTTCGATAACGTCAACATTTTCACAACCATTATAAAAACGTTTGTGAGGTTTGCCTTCTGCATATTTGTTGGTTAAAACTGTTCCGCAAGCTGCCATAACGGCTTTAGACGTGAAGTTTTCACTAGCTATAAGTTCTAATGTGTTTCTTTGTCGCTCTAGTTCTTTTTCTATTAATTCTGCAACTTCAGAGTCTGTTTTTTTTATAATATCTAATTCCATTTAGTTATCTCCTTATTTCGCTAAAAGGGTATTTATAGCGGCTGCAGCTTTTTTTCCTGCACCCATTGCATTAATTGCATTAGATGCACCGACAGGAGCCACGTCCCCACCTGCAAATACATTTTCTAATGAAGTTTCTCTGGTTTCTTCGGAAACAACAATATATCCGCGTTTGTCTGTTTCTATATTTAACCCTTCATTTTCAGCTGATTTTTGGATAATAGGGTTAGGTCCTGTACCTAGTGCAACAATAACTGTGTCAAAGTCTAGGTCTATACTTTTGCCTGTAGCAACCGGACGTCTTCTTCCGGATTCGTCGGCTTCTCCTAGTTCCATTAAGTCAAATCTCATTCCTTTTGCATACCCGTCTTCTCCGTAAATTTCAGCAGGAGCGTGCAAGAAACGGAATATTACACCTTCTTCTTTTGCGTGTCTTATTTCTTCCAATCTGGCAGGTAACTCAGCTTCTGTTCTTCTGTATAAGATAGAAACTTCTTCAAAGCCTACTCTTACAGCTGTTCTTGCCGCATCCATTGCAACGTTACCACCGCCTATAATTGCGGCTTTTTTACCAACTCTTAGCGGAGTAGGTGTTTCTTCTTTGTTTGCCGCCATAAGATTTACTCTGGTTAAGAATTCATTAGCTGAATATACACCATTAAGGTTTTCACCGGGAATGCCCATCATTTTAGGAAGCCCTGCGCCAGAGCAAATAAATATAGCATCAAATCCGTCTTCTTTTAATTGATTTATTGTTATAGATTTTCCAACAATAACGTTGGTTTCAAATTTAACACCAATGTTTTTAAGTGTTTCAATTTCTCTGTCTAATACAGTTCTGGGAAGTCTGAATGGAGGTATACCGTACCTTAATACACCACCCAATTTATGAAGTGCTTCAAAAACAACAACTTCGTGTCCTGCTTTTCTCAAATCAGCAGCAGCTGTAATACCTGCACAACCTGAGCCAACTACAGCAACTTTTTTGCCTGATGGTTTGATTTCTCCTATTTTCATAGCTGTGTTGTCGCCAACATATCTTTCAAGAGCACCAATAGCAACAGGTTCTCCCTTAATACCTAATACGCATTTGCCTTCACATTGTCTTTCTTGAGGACAAACACGACCGCATACAGATGGTAATAAGCTTGTTTCTCTGATTACCTCTCCAGCTTTTTCTAAGTTGTCTTCTTTAAGCGCTTTTATAAAGTCAGGAATTTTAATATTTACAGGGCACCCCTGAACGCAGCGGGCGTTTTTACAAGTAAGACATCTTGAAGCTTCAAGTTTTACTTGTTCTCTTGTAAGATTTTCTTCAACGGCATCAAAGTTTGAGCGTCTTTGTATTTTATCTTGTTCTTTAGGGTGTTGTCTTGAAATTTTTTCCATTTTTATTACCTCTTATATAAATTTATTTGCTTATTTTTTGTTTATTTACGGCTGCAATTAAGCCTTTGAATAATGGATGTGGGTTTTCAGGTCTGGACTTGAATTCAGGGTGAAATTGTGATGCTACAAACCAGTCATTTTTAGGTAGCTCTACAATTTCAGCAAGCATTCCATCAGGAGACAGGCCGGAGAATACCAATCCGGCATTAGCTATTTGCTCTCTTAATTCTTTATTTACTTCGTACCTATGTCTGTGACGTTCAAATATAACTTCTTTTCCGTACGCTTTTTGGGCTTTAGTTCCTTTTGTAAGGTGGCATTCATATTGCCCTAATCTCATTGTGCCACCATATCCTTCAACATTTTTTTGTTCAAGCATTAGGTCTATAACAGGATAAGGTGTGTTTTCTTCAAATTCTGTTGAATTTGCAGCCTTCCAGCCTAAAACATTTCTTGCGTATTCAATCACAGCACATTGCATCCCCAGACACAAGCCAAGGAAAGGAATATTATTTTCTCTTGCAATTTTTATTACATTTAATTTGCCTTCAATTCCTCTAATGCCAAAACCACCGGGAACAACAAGAGCATCTGTATCTTTCATTGCTTCTTTTGCTTTTGCAAAATCTATACAGTCATCTGCAGATACCCATTTAATATTAATTTGTGCGTCATATGCGTATCCTGCGTGTTTAAGCGCTTCAACAACAGAAATATATGCATCGCTTAACTTTGTATATTTTCCTGCAATAACTACTGTAAAAGTTTTTTGAGGATTTTTAATCTTTTCAATAAGTTTTCTCCAAGAGTCGAGTTTTGGTGTTTTATCTTTCATTTGCAATCTGGAAAGTACTACACTTGCTAAATTTTGTTCTTCTAGTGCTAAAGGTACTTCATAGATGCTTTTTAGGTCTTTACATTCAATGACGGCTTCTTTAGGTACAGAACAGAATAAAGCTAATTTTTCAATTTCTTTTTTAGGGATAGGTTTAGATGTTCTGCAAACTAGTATTTCCGGTTGAATGCCGTAACTTCTGAGTGTTGTAACGCTGTGTTGTGAAGGTTTTGTTTTCATTTCTCCAGCGGCTGATAAATAAGGTATCAGTGTTACGTGAATAGAAATGCTGTTTCCGAAACCAACTTCAGAACGGAATTGTCTTATAGCTTCGATAAATGGCAAACTTTCTATGTCACCAATTGTTCCGCCTATTTCTGTAATAAGAAAATCAGGTTTAAATTGAGCCGTTGCTTTTTTTAATCGTGATTTAATCTCATTTGTGATATGAGGGATTGTTTGTACAGTTGCCCCTAAATAATCACCTCTGCGTTCTTTTTGAATAACGGTTTGATAAATACTTCCTGAAGTTACATTATTAATTTGACCTAGGTTTGTATTTGTAAATCTTTCGTAGTGTCCCAAGTCCAAATCTGTTTCTGCGCCATCATCCGTTACAAAAACTTCTCCGTGTTGAAATGGGCTCATTGTCCCGGGGTCTACGTTTATATAAGGGTCAAATTTTTGAATTACAACCGAGTAGCCTCTTGCTGTTAATAATTTTCCTAAAGAGGCTGCAACTATACCTTTTCCTAAGGACGATACAACTCCGCCGGTTACAAATATGTATTTAGTCATCTATCCCAATACTCCCAATTTCTTAATTTATTTTTGGCACCCTAAAGAAACCATCTTCTTCAAATGGCGCATTTTTCATAAGCTCTTCTTTTGTTTGTTCGTATTTAACTTCATCTTCTCTCATAACATTAACAAAATGAATAGCGTGTGACATAGGTTCAACATTTGTTGTATCTACCTCATTCATTTCTTCAACGTATTCAATGATGCTACTTAATTGTTGAGAAAATTTCTCTTTTTCAGTTTCTGTTAGTTCTAATCTTGCAAGTTTTGCAACGTGTTCAACATCTTTAATTTGTATCATGATAATATTCCTCACCTATTATACAGATTTTACCATGACAACAATCAATAAGACCATGCTCATAAGTTTTGTTAAGAAAATAAAAGCGCAGGCGAAGAAAACCTGCGCAAAATATATTATTGTGGCTTATTTAATTTATAAGTTCCAAGTCGTATGAAAGGCCGTCTAGGGAAAAGATTTTTGCTAATTTAGCTTTACCTTTGCTTATTATTCCGTCTAATGAAATAATTGCATTTGTAATTTTATTTTCTGTGTGTATTATTTTTTCAAGTAGGGTTAATGTTGCTTTGTCGGTATTTTCAATATCAAGAGAAAGCTTGTAACCGGTTATATTTTGAGGTTTACTGTGTTTGAAGTCAAAGACCCCTGCGACTCTGTCAACATATCCGTAATTTATGTTAACTTCCAATTCATTTTCATTATTTTCAATTTTTAGATAGTCTTTGTTCATCCCTGCCCTCACTGAATATATCCTATATTTATAATAACAATAATTTGTGTTTTTTTCAACCCTAATTTAAATAATCTTTAAGATGTGATACATTTTTGTTGTTTTTTATTTTAGCAAGGATATTCCCCTCAAGTTGTCTGATTCGCTCTTTTGAAAAACCATATTGTAATCCAAGCTCTTCTAATGTTTTTATTTTATTTCCATTTAACCCAAAACGATTTATTAATATTCCTTTTTCTCTTTCTGTCAAAAAATCTAAACATTTTTTTAAATCTGTTTTAAGATGATTTTTTTCAATAATATAGTCCGGTGATTTGTAGCTTTTGTCAGCAATATAATCTTCCAGTTTTAAATCTTCTGCTATTGGTACATCTAAACTTAAAGGGTACGGGAGCATTGCTTTTTTTATTGATTTGATTTTTTTTATAGGAACGTTGAGTTCTTTTGCTAATTCTTCATCAGTAGGTTCTATTCCTCTGGAAAAAGTTAACTCAACAATAGTTTTTTTTAGTAGTCTGATTTTATCAGCCATGTAGACAGGAATTCTGATTGTTCTGGAGTTATTTGCAATAGCTCTGACAATTGCTTGTTTTATCCACCAAGTTGCATAAGTTGAAAATTTAAAACCTTTAGAATAGTCAAATTTTTCAGCAGCTTTAATTAGACCTAATGAACCTTCTTGAACTAAATCCATAAATAGCAAGCCGTGTCCTACATATTTTTTTGCGATACTAACGACAAGTCTTAGATTTGCTTGAATAAGTTTTTTCATCGCAAAGTCTGACTCTTTTTTTTGCCCGTTTCTTATTATTTTTCCCAGTTCTTTTTCCTCTTCAGCTTTTAAAAGTTTAAATTTTCCGATGTCCTTGAGATAAAATTGCAAAATATCGTCTTTGTGTGCAATAGCATTAAAAGTTACAGGTTCTTCATCATATTTTTCATTAATATATGTTTCTGAAAAAAAGGGTACGTGGGTGTTTTCAATATCTGATATTTCCGGTATTTCGTCATAATTAGCAGAATATTTCACAATAAATCCTCCAACTTACATAACATAGGTCAAATGACCGTATAAAGTCAGACGATTAAATATTGTAAATGTTCCTGGCTAAAATGGATGTATTGGGGGATGGTTAAGATTGAGTTGATGACATTTTTGAAAGAACGTGAGTTACAAAAGCTGCACCTGTAGAAATTAGTGCTCCAACAAAGATGTAGCCCGCTGCCGGTCTAAGTTTTTTTACAGCTGCTTCGTACATAAAATTGTGGCTTTTTTTGAGTTCTCTAACTTTTTCATCAACTTGGCTTCTTAATCTTTGGAATGTTGCCACAACATTATCGGGTTGATTTTTGAGAGCCTTTAAAAAATCACTTCTGTCAGGTTGTTTTTTCCCTATTTCAACATATTTTAAATATAGGTCATAGCCTTGATCTTTAGTACCGTTAGCGATTATGTCTTTTACGGCTTTAAGTTCTTGATCTACCGCATTTTTAACTGATGCTTTACGATCTGTGACGAATTGTTCAAATTGATAATGTTCTTTTTCAGCTTTAGTTAGTGGCAACACGTCCTTAGCAACATATCCGCCAATTGCTCCGTACGTTGCCCATTTTAGTGGATTAAAATTATTTTGTTGATTTTTTGTTACACTAATTGACATAGTTTTTCACCTAAACTACTGTTTTTACTTGATATCTCTCATTAGAAATACTTTTTAGAAAATCTACAATTGGGTTTTTTGTAAATTTTTAATACTATATCAAATAGTATTAAAAAAGTCAATAGTATGCTTAGTATTTCTTAATAATACAAATTGCTTATCCTGATAAAGAAAAAAAAGACTTTACAAGAAAAATTTTTTTGATATTATAGTCATGTGGATAGTTAATCCTCGGTAGCTCAATGGCAGAGCAATCGGCTGTTAACCGATAGGTTGTAGGTTCGAGTCCCACCCGAGGAGCCATTTAATAGAAAGAGATGTCGCTAGACATCTCTTTTTGTTTCAAAATTATTTGATTTTGTGTGACAATAATTTGTACCATACAAACTTTTGCTTATGCTTTTGTTTGTATTTTTACAGGTATTGATTGTCTTTTAGATTAGCCTCTTTTATAGCTTTTCGAGCTTCAAGTAATTTTAGCAAAATATTTTTATCTTTATCATCTATGATTTCATCGCCATTAATATCTTTTTTTATATTATCTATATCATCTATAGTAAATTCATTATCTCCGTTTGTATCGAAATAATGTATTGCTTTTTGGTGATTATCACTACTGCAAGCAACTAATAAGTTTTCTAATGCTGTAGTTTGATGTTCTGTTCCTAGTGGCGCTTCTTTTATATTGTCCGGTAAACCGGCAAATTCTTTAAATACATCTACATGTGCTTTGTTTATCGCATTACGGTATTCTGTTTTTTCGTATCCTCTTTGATTATCAGTAGGGTTAAGATTGTTCCTATTTGTAGATTTATCTGCGACATCACCAACAACAATCACTAGAAATAAAAAGAGATGTTTTCGAACTTTCTTTTGTCGAATTTTTATTTCTTTTTGTTGCATAGTTATTATTTGATCTTATTTCGTTAAGTGAACCCAATTCCATAATAATTCCCTCCTAATAAATTACAAGCCCTATGTGTAAACTTAATGCTTATAAATCAATAAACAAATTTTTTGAATTGATATTGCATGAATATAGTTATTCTGTTTTGTTTTGTTTTGTTTTGTTTTGTTCCGGTGACTAGTCTTTTATTCTTGGCTTTGCAAGAGTGTAACAAAGTCTTAATATATTTTTATTTTTTTAGTGTTTTTAATATTTTTTTTGTTGTCATATTAATTTTTTTAGATTCGCAGATTTTTTGAATACTTTTGTTGAAAGTCCATATATCTAAGTTTGATTTTTTTAAATATTCAAGTGTTTTCGTCGGATATTTAATGTAGCATGCAGAAATAAGCCAAGCGACAGCCATTTTAGCATAGTATTTGTCGTTTCTAAACATATCGATTAAATTGAAAATTCGATTAATGTATTTATCAATAATGTAGAAGTTTAGTAGCATTACATAAGCAAAACGTAAATCATATTCTTTGTCAGATGTAAAATAAGGTTGTAAGAAGTTCCAAACAGTTTCAAGGTTGTTTTTTGTAAATTTCAAACTACAACAAAAACAGTCGCAAACTGCCCAATTATTAATTTGCGGAACAAATTCTTTTATATAGTTAAATATTGCTTCTTTTGGTTCTTTTAGCAATCCTATGATTATTGCTTTTAGCATATACTCTTCAAAATACTTTAATTTTTTTATATTGAGAAAAGTTTTGTAATCGTTTGTTTTATATAAATTTTGAGCAATTTTTCTTAGTATTGGAGTGCGTACGCCTAAAACATTGTTTATATTAGGAAGTAAGGATGCTGAAAATTGTTGAAAGTTAGTATCAGAGTTTTCTTGAAGTATTTTTTTTATATTCATTATTTTCTTTTGTTTTTTGTCCAAAAATGGTAAACAGGAATTCCTAAAAGTGTTATTACTAATCCCGGTAATGTGTATAATGGTTTATAAAGAGTTAGGGCAAAAATTATAAATATACTTATTATCAAAAATGCAATAGGAATAAAGTTTCCGACTTTGTATGAAGGTTTTGCATCTTTGTACATTTTACGCATTTTAAATATGCCCCAAATTGTAATAGCATAGAAAATTAATGATGCATAAATAACATAATCCAGCAGTTGAGAATAATTTCCCCATAGAATGAGGATGCATACCCATAAACATTGTATCCATAATGAATTGACAGGAACTTTTGTTTTTCTGTTTATTACGGCAAGGCTTCGGAAAAACAATCTATCTTTTGCCATTTTGTAATATACTCTTGAGCCTGTTAAAATCATACCGTTAGCGCAGCCAAAAGCGGATATTGCAACTATAAAAGAAATTGCAATCATTCCTGTTGTTCCAAAAATTTGGTTAATAAGTTCAGCAGCAACAATGTCTTCAGGCGCGTACATTATTATTTCCAAAGGCATTACTCCAAGATATATTAAATTTATAAAAAGATATAGTGTTATAACAAGACCTGTTCCAATAATTAAGGCTCTAGGAACATTTTTTTTTGGTTCTTTTATTTCGGAGGCTATAAATGTAACATTATTCCAAGTAATTGATGCAAATAAAGCGCCAACCACTGCAATACCTAATAGTTTCAGTGTTGAAAAATTAAGAGGTATGATGTTGTTAACTGGTGCAAAGTTTGAGCTAATTGTTTCCCAGTTTAGGCCTAAAAACAGACCACAACTTATAATTGCAATCATTGAAAATACTTTTGTTATTGTGAATAAATTTTGTGTAAAAACACCATGTTTTATCCCTCTAGAATTAATCCATGTAATAAAAATGACCGTTAGCATTGCGAATAGTTGCTGCGTGGAAAAATGATAATTTCCAATTTCTAATAAATATTTTTGAGAACTTATTGCAGGAATAACAATACCTACGAATTTTGCAAAAGCAATATCTACGGCAGCGAGTGTACCTGTTTGAATTACGAGAAACAATGTCCAACCATAAATAAATGCTAATTTTTCATTAAAAATTTTTTTTAGATATATGTATTGTCCGCCCTCATCTGAAATTGTAGATGCTAATTCTCCGTAGCACAAAGAGCCGCAGATTGTTGTAAAACCAGCAATAAGCCAAATTAATAATAAAAGCCAAGCGGAATTTACTTGTCTTGCGATGTCAGCAGAAACAATAAAAATTCCGCAGCCTATCATTGAGCCTGCGACTACTGAAATTGCGTCTTTTAAGCTTAGTGTGCGTTTTAATTTTTCGGACATCTCTACTCTCAAAATGGGTCACTATTCCATTTTATCATAAAGAATTTTTCTTGAACTGCTTTTTCAATTTTGAATCAATTAACTCTTTTTTTATCCAAACAATTCCTGCTGTAATTAAAGCTGCTAAAGTAAATACAACTAGCCCAGCTTTAGATTTTTTAGTTTTTTTAATTTGTGGTTCTATATTATCAAATAATTTATTTGAATTAGAGTTAAAGATTTTTACTAAAATATCATCCCCATCTTTAGGGAAATGTTTTAATACAGCATTCTTAAGTTTTACAACTGTTTCACTATAAGCTGAAAGAGCTTCGGCGCTATTTTGGGCCGTTTCACCATAAACGCCTAATGGGAAATCTGTACCAAAAAGAATTTTATCTAATGCATTACGTTTTTTGAGCCCTTCAATTAATTTGATTAAATTTTTAGGATTATCAGATGGATTACCATCTGGAGTAAAATCCATCCAAGAAATCTCAGCAAAAAGTTTAGCGTCTTTTTGGTCAATTGACTCAAACAAAACATCCATCGCTATTTTATGTGCTGGCTCTCCACCTGCCCCCATATGACCTAAAATAATAGGAACATCTTTATATTTTTTTGCCAAATTATAAATTAATCTAGGATCAGATGGATTCCAATCTTTAACATTATCTAAAGCCTTACCAGCAGAATTACTCCAATCTATCGCTACTTGAGAATGAAATAAACACGGCAGTTTATATTTTTTAGCAAACTCCATATATTCATCGTAAAATTTTTCATCAACTGGCAAATTAAGAGCAACAGGGTGAAATTTTAAGCCCACAAAACCATTTTTTGTTTCGGTAAAAACCCGATTTATATTTTCAATATTTCCATACCCTGGCTGACAAACAGCATAAAGTTTAGCTTTCGATGTGTTTTTATATTGATTATATAACTCCATATTTCCATCATATTCATTTTTTAAGAAATTACCACTATGTGGATTTTCTCGAGCTATACAATCTAAATTTGAAACATAAGATGCCCCAGAATGATATCTAAGAGAAGAGTCGGTTGTTAATGGTTTACCAACACGCTCAAAAACATCTTGGGGCAAAAAATTTCTCAATACCAAATCGCCACTAGTCTTAGCTGGTTTATTTAATCCGGCATTTTCTTTTTTTACCCACCAATGCCCGCTATGAGTATGTGTGTCTATTACGTCTATGCTTGCAATTACCGCCATTATTCACTTTCAAACAAATCACCGATATAATCGTTGCCTTCACTTCTACGAACCATTATATCATAAGCCTTTGGGGTACACTTTAATAATTCTTTATTTTTTTCGGGATAATAATATAATTGCTGTAAAAAATTTAATATATTAGTTTTATTTGCTTTAACATTTTGAGGAGTAAATTTAACATCTGAATCCATTAAACTATTATATTGATCTTGCAAATTCAACAAAGAAACAGACGCTAACGCAGGAATTGCTATATATTCTTGCTCATGATGAGTACAATAATTAAAACTCTGCAATTTTTCGTATAAACTTCTCATTAATTTAACATTTTTATCTTTGGGGGAAACCTCAACATCAATCATATTAATCTCTGCATCAGGATTTAATGCCTTCATAAAATGTTGCATATTAGTTGCGTGATTGCTTCCATCTATAATATTTAAAGGCAACCCCATAAAAGAAATCCAATAATTTTTTGGATTATATAAGATACATCCTCTGCACAAATCAACATACTTAAAATGATTTAGAATATCATTTGACCTTTTAAAATTCTCTTGATGTGTTCCAACTAAATTACTACGAACCGAGGAATCTAGCCTTACTCTCATTTTTTATCCCTAAATAATAAACAACAAATGAATTATATTCGAAAATCGTATTTTTTTCAGCAAAAAAGGTATATTTTTTACAATTTTTAAACTTTGTAATATTATACTTATATGCCGATATAGCTCAGTTGGTAGAGCAACTCATTCGTAATGAGTAGGTCAAGGGTTCGAATCCCTTTATCGGCTTGTTAGTATATAAAAGAGTTCATATCTTTTATTTGTTTTTGCTTAATTGCGTCATTTATTTTGAAATATCTGCGTAAAACTTTAATATAGTGCTCTCTTTTGCTTAACGTTGCTTTGCCTTTTATTTTGAAGTCCTCAATATTCCCAGTATTAAATGGGGTTTTACTTTTGAGTCTAATATCTCTAAAAGTTTGTATCATTTTAGCTCTTTTTTCTAAATAGATAATTTCTTTCCAATGACGAAGTTTTCTTTTTCCATTAGGTTTTATGGTTAAAGTATAACCGTTGTATGGAGAAATAGCATCAATAATTTTACCAGTATTATCTCTTATAATTCTTGTTCCATTACTTTCGTAAAAATATTTTTTTCCGTTTGGTAAATATTCGATGTGAGCACCAGGATTATATAGATCATGGTTGTATTTCTTTATACGTACAAGTTTATCATCTAAATATTCATAGAAGCCTTTATTTTCTTTAGGTATAATTGTGTATTTTTTCCCTTCTTTGTAATAAATACTTTTTTTAAATTTCCCTTTTGTATTGTAAAGGTCTATTTTGTCATTCTGTCTTATTGTTTTTATTGTTCCGTCTGGTCTATATTTTATAATATTATTCCCTATTTTTTCTTTTATTTTTCTTCCTTGTTTATCTAGAAGAATCATTTTATTAGGTTTAACCATTAGTTTTTTACCATTAGGTAATGTTTCTAGTGTTGCCCATTTATTAGGCTTTTCAAAAATTTTTCTTCCGTTTTCAAGATATTTTACGACCGTATCTTTTTTTTTGATTTTAAGTACTTTTTGAGATGTTTTTTCTTTATATATTTTTGTGCCGTCTTTTTTTATTTGGATTAACAAATTTCCTCTTTGTTTTTTTATTGTTTTTCCTGCTGCGTCTTTTGTTATTTTGGTTTTTCCAATTTGTTTGATTGTTTTTATTATTTTTCCGCTTCTTTTGTTTTTATATATTTTTATACCATTTTTCGTTTTTATACTCAGAACACGGCGAATATCTGCGTAAGATGAGTTTAAATCAATTTTATTTTTATTAGTGTAGTCTTTTATGAGTGTTAAAGCTTTATTGAATATTTTTTTAGCTGAAGTTATAAAATTATTTGCAGCCTTATTTTTAATGTCACCACAAAAGCTTATTTTGTTTTGAGTTGCTATTTTTTGCGCATTTTTGTTTGTGAGTGAACTCAAGTTTTTAGCTGTATTTTTGAATAAATTTATTGATGAATGAATATGCATAAAGAACCCTAGCAACTTACCTTTATATATTTAAAGTAAATTTGACAGAAAAAATTGCTTATTTGAAAAATTTAATTAAAGTATATTTTTGATATCTTCGCAAATTAAATTTGGATAAAGTCTGTATCGTTTGTATAATTCATCTATAGGACATCTGTCTGTGAATTCTTTAAACGAACCATAATTTAGAACTTTCATCTCGGAATTTGCATAAAATCTCGAGATTTTTTCTCCAAAACCGCCATTAAGACATCCGTCTTCTAATGTTATTATGATTTGATGATTATCTTTAAGACGTTCTAATAATTCTTCATCAATTCCTGTAATAAATTTAGGATTAATTAATGTTGCATCAATGTTATTTTGTTTTTTTAGTTCGTAAACTATGTCTTTTGCTAAATTAAAAAAGTTTCCAAGCCCAATAATAGCAATGTCTTTCCCCTCTTTTTCGATTTTAAATTTGTTTAATAAGGAATAATCTGTATTATCCGGTATTCCGCTCGATTGGGTTTGACCAAACGGCACTCTTATAGCAACAGGATGTTCCGTTTGCTTGTGCGACCATTCAAGCATTGCAAGATATTCTTCTTTGTTAGTTGGAGCTAAGTATATCATATTGGGTATATTGCTTATTAGCGGAATATCAAATGTCCCCAAATGAGTGGCGTCAGCGCCGGAAATCATTCCCCAGTAAACCAGCATTGTTATTGGTGATTTGTTTAGACATAAGTCTTGAGATAATTGGTCGTATGTTCTTTGAACGAATGAGCTGAGTATTGCAAGTATCGGTTTTGCTCCGTTTTTAGCTAATGCTGAAGCATATGCGATAGCATGTTCTTCTGCAATTCCAACGTCACAGTATTGAGCGCCAAGTTTTTTTCTAAATTCATTGTCAAATCCGCAAGCCCCAGGGGTTGCCGGAGATATTGCAATTGTTGTCGGGTTTACTTTTGCTTTGCTTAATATAAATGCTTTTGTTATATCATCGTATGTTTCTATATTATTGGGTGTAAAAGCTTTTTCTTCATTATTTTCATCTAATAAGTTGGGCATAATATAGTGGAATTTTTCTTTATTTTTGACCGCAGGTTCCAAGCCTAACCCTTTAATTGTGTTGATATGTAAAACTGTTGGTTTATTTGTATCTTTTACTTTTTCAAAAATATTTATCATTTTTTCTATGTTATTGCCGTCTTTTTCATAATAATATTCAAAGCCTAAAGATTTAAAAAAGTTACATTCAGCTTGACCGTTAGTATCACGTAATAATTTAAGGTTTTTGTATAAACCTCCGCTGTTTTCAGCAATAGACATATCATTATCATTAACAACAATTATAATGTTTGAGTTTAATTCAGCCGCATTGTTTAACCCTTCAAATGCTTCCCCGCCACTCAAAGATCCATCTCCTATTAGTGCTATCACGTTGAAGTTTTCCTGTTTTAGCTCACGTGCTTTTGCAACTCCTGTCGCTAAACTTACAGATGTGGAGGTGTGTCCGATTTTAAATAAATCGTGTTCACTTTCTTCGGGAGCTGTATAACCTGTATATTTGAGATATTTGTTTGGATTTGTAAAAGCTTCTTTTCTCCCTGTAATAATTTTGTGAGGGTAGCATTGGTGCGATACGTCAAAAATAAATTTATCTTTTGGTGAATTAAATACATAGTGTAAAGCTAAAGTCGTTTCAACTATTCCTAAGTTTGGTCCCATGTGTCCGCCAATAGTATTAACTTTTTTTATTATTAGTTCTCTAATTTCTTTTGCGGTTTGTCCCAGTTCTTTAATATTTAAATTTTTGATGTCTTCCGGCTCGTTAATTTTATCAAGAATCATATTTTCTCCTGTTTTAACTAATTATTAATTTTATTTTAACTTAAATATTTATGGAATTTAAAATACTTTATGAAATATGTTAAAACATAGCAAATAATTTTTAAGAATTTGTTTTATTAAGAATTGTAAAAGAATGGTATAAAATTAACAAATTTATATTTGATGGGTATTAAAGTAAAAGTAATAGTCTTCATATAGGTGTATTTATGAAAATAATGCCAGTTTCTCTAAACTCAAATAAGCAAGTTTCTTTCGCTGGAGATCCGGTAAAAC
Organism: Candidatus Gastranaerophilaceae bacterium; assembly: GCA_045636305.1. Taxonomy (GTDB): domain Bacteria; phylum Cyanobacteriota; class Vampirovibrionia; order Gastranaerophilales; family Gastranaerophilaceae; genus RGIG2134. The sequence goes on from JAZTXF010000074.1 coordinate 50,663, forward strand.
TTGCGAAAAAGCCTTTTTATTCAAGCATTGTTAAAATGTATGATGAGGCATTAGATGTCTTTCAAAAAGCAGAAAAGAGCAGTGATAAAAATTTTGTAGTATCTTCGCTGAGTAGCGCTTTAGATACAAAAATTCTAGTATCTCCTAAAATTTATGATAAAAAAGGTGGTAGGTTTTGGATAGAAAGTGTTCTTCCTGGTAAATCAGATCGTGGAACTTCTCAATTAATGATTTACCACATAGGGAAAAATCCAAAAGGAGTTACAGAAGTATCTTATACAACTTTATTGGCAAATCCAGAAATCGTTAAACGTGGTCATAAAAAAATTAGAAATGATAATTTTTTGATAATGAAAGGTAAAGAAGGGACTGGTGAAAGTAGTCAATTATTTTGGATGACAAAAAATGCGCAATATTCTGACAATTTAAATGAAATTTTAAAAGATATTCAAGCAAAGCTACGTAAATTTTTAAGTGTTAATTCAAAATAAAGTATAAAATTAATTTTTATAATAGTTTAGAGGCAGAGAGATATGTTATTGATAATAATATATCTCTATTATTTTGTTTGTTTTGATTTTTGCGTGTCCTCCAACTATAAAATTAGTAAGACTACCGGTCGGCGGTAAAAAAGTCAGTGCCCACTTGAGTGGAAAAACAAGTAAACTTAAGTCCTTACCAAAGATTTCAATAGTTGTGGATAATTTGTTTGAGTCGATTCCATCTGTTTGAAAATTGCCAAGAACAATGCTTGCAGGTATGCCGTTCATCCCGTTTTTTATTATTGTTTCAACTCTTGCTTTAACAATTTGATATTTGGGGATAAGTAGTTGGCTTTCATTATATATTGAGTCAGTCGTTTCAAACTCTAATATTTGTCCTTCGTGTAAAAATTTTTCAGATTTAACTGTTTCTTTAATTCTCAGAGGGATTTTTATTTTTTTTGTATTGGAATAATCATATTTAAGGTTTGTTTGAGGGTTTTCTAATTTTTTATTGGATAGTGAGTCGATAACAAAATTATCTTGTATGAGTTCTTGTGCAAAACAAGTTTGAGTAATCAACAACGCCAATATTATGAATAGAACTTTATTCATAATTCAAAACCTCTTTAGAATTATTTTTTATTTTTTCTTCTAACAGTTTTCTGTTATTAATTGATGTTAGTAAAAAGTTTTGATAGTGTGGATTGTTGATATAAATGTTATTTTTTAAGAAATAAGGATATTTCGTATAAATATATTCATAAATTATAGCTTGTCTTTTTGATACAAGATTTTTTGTACCAAATGGCATATATCTTCTTTCAGGAACTGTTTTTTGAAGGAAAGTCAAGAGAGCCAGAGGATTGTAATTGGCTTTAACCATATAATCAACAGCGGTTTTGTCCGCGACAATCTCAAATTTTTTAGGTGCAGCTTTTATTTGTAAGGTTCTTAATGTCCCTCTGAAAAATCCTTTATAGGTTCGTTGTGCAATAGCTATATCTCTTGCTAAAAAAGCAGATAATTCGTCCTCGTTTTCAATAAAGCTATAGCTATCTTTGTACAGTACGACTTGCCTTTTGTTTAAATTTTCTATGGTTTTTAAAGCATTTTCTTTGCTTTCAGAATCATATACAAAAATAATTTTTTCTTGTATTTTGTTTGCGTTCAAAATTCTTGTTCCGCAGTTATCAACTTGATTTTGAATTGTTTGATTTGTTATTAATAAATTTTCATTTGCATATGCACAATTACTAATAATCAATAATAATAAAGAAACTAAAAATTTATTCATAAAATCCCCTTATAATTATAAATTATTATATTTTTTGAATTTTTGCAACTTTGTAAAATATGAAATATTGCTTTTATTTTGTTTTGTTTTTAAATAGAAATAAGGAGTGCAATATGAAGGTGATAGCTTTTTCTTTTAAAGGAAAACCTGCAAATTATTCTCAAATTGATAAAAATTTATCACGATCGGCCCAGCCTTTAAAGGAAGATTTTGAGTGGTTAAAGTCTCAAGGCGTTACAGATGTTTTGAATTTTAGAACAATGGTTGTTTCAGGACTAGAGTTTGATGAAAAAATAAAAGTTGAAAGTTTAGGAATGAGATATCATACTATTCCAAGTGTTACTAATAAACCAACAGAAAAAAATGTGAAGACTTTCTTAAAATTGACAAATCAAATTAAGGAAGAATGTGGCAAATTGCATATCCATTGCAAAGCCGGTGCAGATAGGACCGGCATGTATTCTTTTATCTATAAAATGATGAATAATATTGGAAGTATAGTTGAAAATGAACAAGAATGGATAAATAAAGGACATGATATTGTTAGATATCCTAAGTTAAGAACTTGGGCAAAAAATTTTTTAAAACTAATTTGAATATAGTTTATTTTATTTGTGTTGTGTGAAATTTGTATATGTAAGGATAAATGGAGACGGTGAGAGTTGAACTCACGTCCGGAATGGGTAAACAACAATGTCTACATGTTTAGATACTTTTTATTTTGATTTAGCACGGAAAGTATCCAACCTAATCTAAATCAAAGCAGTTTTAAGCGATGCGCGCTTTGAGAAAAGTCTTGATGTGGCTAATTCTCATCACCACATTGCGTCTTGCATAATTGACCCTAGCCAAACGGCAAGCTGGTCGGACTAGAGTGCTGAACTGCTAAATTAAGCAGCGAGCGCTTGAGCTCTTGAAAAATCAGCTTTTACAACGTTATTAGCGTTTATTTTAGTTGCTCGTTGATATCGCAGAACAGCGCTGCGACATGCAATTGGTATCCACCGAGTCACCCCGTCAAATCCATAACGTCCCCATATTTTATTTTCAAAGTTCTATGTCTGTATTATACCACGTTTTTATTTTTTTACAAAGTTGAGTATAACCCAAACGTCTTTTTCTTGCATTCCGATATAATCACAGTATTTAAAAGCAGTGTTTATGAGTTTTATTTTTGCTAACGAAAAGGCTAAAAACATTATTTCTGTTGACTTGTAAAGTTTATCATCCGAGGCTATTCTTTTTAGGTCGTTAGAAGAAAAGAATGAAACTTGTGTCGGAATTATTATTCTTATTACTTCTCCTTTAGGCCTGTTTTCGAATATACTATCAAAACGTTTGTTTATATCTGTATCGTTTTGAAATAAAAATGCGTTTTTAAGCTCTTGTTTCCCATATAGTTTTAATTCTTTTTCTCCATTCGGATGTCCCATTAAATAGATTGGAGTGGCTGCTTTATTTAGTTCAAATACGTTTTGAGGTATGAATGGAAGATATTTTTCATATCTGTATATTTGATGATACAAAGAGATGATATAGTCATCTTGAGCTAGTCCTGATTGAATTAAAAGTGAAACAGGAGTTTTGTGCCCTTCTGGTCTGTTAAGTTTTTGTGGTGCATTTGGGTTAAAACATATATAAAATAGCGTTAATCCAAAATACATCACAGTAAGTATTTTGGTTAGTTTTGTCCTTTGTTCATATAGACCTACAGAGATTAACAAAATTAATGCCGGATAAATTTCTACTGAATATTTTGTTGATAAAACCAGTTTGTCTAATATTGCAGCAATTATTAACACAATAAAATACAATAATCCGCATAAATTTAGTGATTTATGTTCCTTTGTAGAATGTTTTAGCCCTCTTATTACAAAATACATTGCTATCATAAATGGGATTAAAAAGAATATTGTTTTGGTATAGAGTTCTTCTGTGCTTAGATATGTTGTAAAGTTTAGTGGAGAATTTGTTATATTGTTTTGGACTGGCGTTAGGTAATCTCCCAATACAAAAAATATTTTGGAAAAGTTAATTATTCCCCAATTTTGTGATAGATTTTGTCTGGTGAGTATTGTTATGATAAATGGAATTATCGGTATAAATGCTATCAATGTTACTATGTATGTTGTGAAAATTTGTTTTTTTAAATTTGGATTTTGTTTTAATAATAGAATTGAAAAAATTACTATGTTGAAAAATACATACACAAAAGATATTGTATGTGTTAAAAGAAGTAGTAAATTAAAGCTTGAATATAAAATAATATTTTTCAAACTAGGCTTTTTTAGTGTTTTTAAGAAAAAAATTGCAATAAGTGTACTAAAAAGGAAAACTAAGTTGTATAGTCGTACTTCTTGAGAAAAGTATATTAAAAATCCACTAAAGCAACCAAAGAAAGCACAGATTGTACCCATTTTGCTATCTTTATATGTTATACCCAAGAAAAATAGTGCGATTATGTTTAGTATTCCAATAAAAACACTTGATAATCTAAGTACAATATCGCTGTTGCCGAACAAAGTGCACCATATTTTTAAAAATAAATAATATATAGGCATATGGCAGTTCCAAAATATTCTTTCAAAAAGAGGTTTTCCAAAGTCAAATGATGAAATCCACCAGCCTAAATATTCATCGTTCCATAGCCCTTCAGGTTTATTTAAATAAGATAATCTTATAAAGAGCCCCAAAGCTATTATGATAAATAGTATTAAAATTGTTTTTATATTTTTATTCAAAAACATCCCTCTATTTTTTTATATGAATCTATAATATAATAATTTAAAAAAAAGGGCTAATTATGACAAAACTTATTATTCAGATACCGGCATATAATGAAGAAGCAACACTGGAGGTGGCTTTAAACGCATTACCAAAAGTTTTGGAAGGTATTGATGTTATAGAAACATTGGTTATTGATGATGGAAGTAAGGATAATACTGTTGAAGTTGCGAAAAAAAATGGAGTTAATCATATAATAAGTTTAGAGCGGAATTTAGGATTAGCAAAAGCTTTTATGGCGGGTATAAAAGAATCTGTGTGTTTGGGTGCAGATATAATTGTTAATACTGATGCAGATAATCAATATGATGCTAGTTATATTAAAGATTTAATTAAGCCTATATTGGAAAATAAGGCAGATATTGTTATTGGTGCTAGACCAATTTATAAAATTAAGCATTTTTCTCTTATAAAAAAAATATTGCAAAAAATAGGTTCTTGGGTTGTTAGGTTATTCTCATCTACCGATGTGGAAGATGCCCCTAGTGGTTTTAGAGCAATGAGCGCAATGGCTGCAAAAGAAATAAATATATATGACAATTTTACTTATACTTTAGAGATGATAATTCAGTCAAAAGTTAAAGGGTTGAGAATTGTTTCTGTTCCAGTCGAAGTTAATGAGGATTTGAGACCTTCGAGGTTGTTTAAAAATTATATTCAATATAGTGTGCGATCAATGTTTACTATAATTAGAATGTTTATTGTTTATAGACCATTTAGATTTTTTGCAATAATAGCTAGTTTTTTTCTTTTAATAGGACTAATTTTAGGTCTAAGATTTTTATTCTATTATTTTACCGTAGGTGGTGCTGGACATATTCAATCACTTATTTTGTCTGCTATCTGTCTTATTATAGGTTTTCAGACAATTTTATTGGCTGTGATTTCGGATTTGCTAGCAGTTAATAGACGGATATTGGAAGATTTAAAAAAGAAAAGTAAAAATTAGTTAACTATTATTCAATATTAATATTTATTTGTTATAATTAAAATTATTAATCACAGGGAGAATATTATGACACAACGAGTTTTATTATGTATTATGGATGGTTGGGGTATTAATAAAGATTGCTCAAAAGATGCAATTGCCTCAGCAAAAACTCCGGAATTTGATAAGTTAATTTCAGAAGAGCCTCATACAATGATATATGCCGATGGTGAGCATGTAGGCTTGCCTGAGGGTCAAATGGGTAATTCTGAGGTTGGACATTTGAACCTTGGCGCAGGAAGAATTGTTTATCAAGAACTTTCTAGAATTAATAAATCTATTAAAGATGGTGATTTCTTTAAAAATGAAGAGTTTTTGAATGCAATTAATCATGTAAAGAAAAACAATTCAGCTCTCCATTTGTATGGATTGGTTTCAGATGGAGGTGTTCATAGCTCTTTGGAACATTTGTTGGCTTTAATAGAATTGGCTGCAAAAGAAGGTTTAAAAAATGTTTATGTACATGCTTTTTTGGATGGTAGGGACACTCCTCCAAAAAGTGCTAAAAAATATTTAGAAATTGTAGAAAATAAATTAAAAGAATGTAATTTGCCGGCGATAGCTTCTGTTATCGGACGTTATTGGGCAATGGACAGAGATAATCGTTGGGATAGAATTCAAAAAGCATATGCTTGTTTAACTGAAGGTTATTGTGCAAAAGCTGCTAATTCAATAGAGGCAGTTGATAATTCATATGCAATAGAAAAGACCGATGAGTTTGTTACTCCGACAATGACTGGTGATAGTAATTCAAGAATTAAAAATAATGATGCAATAATATTCTTTAACTATCGTCCGGATAGAGCTAGAGAAATTACTAAGGCTATGACTTTTGAAGATTTTAATGGATTTGAACGTATTGAAAAAATAGAAAATCTTTATTATGTTTGTATGACTCAATATGATGAAACCTTTAACATGCCGGTAGCATTTAAACCTCAAACACTTAAGAATATATTGGGTGATGTGTTAGATGCAAATAATATTAAGCAATTTAGAACAGCAGAAACAGAAAAATATGCGCACGTAACATTCTTCTTTAATGGAGGAGTGGAAGAACCAAATAGACTGGAAACAAGAGTTTTAGTCGCTTCTCCTAAAGTTGCAACCTATGATTTGCAACCTGAAATGAGTGCCGATGAGGTCTGTTCAAATGTATTGAGCGCTATAAAAGATAAAGAATATGATTTTATTCTTGTGAACTTTGCAAATCCTGATATGGTTGGTCATACAGGCGTGTTTGATGCTGCAGTTAAAGCTGTTGAAAAAGTAGATGAATGTGTCGGAAAAATAGCTGAAAAATGTAAACGTCAAGGTGTGACTATGCTTTTAACTGCCGATCATGGTAATGCTGAATGTATGGAGAACCCTCAAACTCATGCTCCTCATACAGCTCATACAACAAATCCTGTTCCGTTTTTGGTTATCAATGCAGAAAATGTTTTGAAATTGAAAGATGGTGGTGCTTTATGTGATGTTGCGCCTACTGTTTTGGATATTATGGGAATAGAAAAACCAATTGAAATGACGGGGCAGTCTTTAATTCAAAAATAGAAAAAAGGCGGTTGAAAGACCGCCTTTTTGCAAAAAACTGTTACAATATTCCTGAAAATAATTTGTAATATTAGCCTTTTGAGTGTTTTTGTGATATCATGACCTTAGGATATTATATTCTTTGGGGAGAGAACATGACAACACAAACACAACAAGATTATGGTGCTAGTAATATTAGAGTATTGGAAGGCTTGGAAGCAGTTAGGATGCGTCCCGGGATGTATATTGGTTCAACTTCTCAACGTGGTTTGCACCATTGTATTTATGAGATTGTAGATAATTCAATTGACGAATCGCTTGCCGGTTATTGCGATACAATAAGAGTAATTGTTAATGAAGATGAAAGTGTTACTGTTATAGACAATGGACGAGGTATTCCTGTTGATATAAAACCTGAAACAGGAAAGTCTGCATTAGAAATTGTACATACAGTTCTTCATGCTGGCGGTAAGTTTGGTGATGGTGGTTATAAAGTTTCCGGAGGACTTCATGGTGTTGGCGCTTCTGTAGTAAACGCACTTTCTGAAAAAATGGTTGTAGAGGTTTCTCGTCAAGGATGGGTTCACAGACAAGAATATCTTAGAGGTGAACCTGTAACTCAAGTTGAGAAAATCAGAGAAACTGAACTTACAGGTACCAAAACAACATTTTGGCCTGACCCATTGATATTTACAGAGACAACAGAAATAGACAGAGATGTTATATGTAACAGACTTCGTGAAATGGCATTTTTGAATAAAGGCTTAAAAATTATATTTATTGATGCTAAAAAGAATGAAGAAAGTGTTTTTCATTATGAAGGCGGTATTGCAAGTTATGTTGAGTTTTTAAATAAAAACAAGACAGTTCTTTTTGAACAGCCTGTTTACATTGAAAAATTAGTTAGTGGTATGACTGTTGAAATTGCAATGCAATATACAGACGCATATACTGAAAGTGTTTTGTCTTTTGCAAATAACATTAATACCCATCATGGCGGAACTCACTTAACAGGTTTTAGAAATGCCATTACTCGTGTATTAAATGATTATGCTCGTAAAAATAATATTCTCAAAGACAGCGAGCAAAACCTTTCAGGTGATGACGTTAGAGAAGGTTTGACCGCAATAGTTTCTGTCAAAATTGGAAATCCTGAGTTTGAAGGTCAGACTAAAGAAAAATTAGGAAATGCTGAAGCATTGACGGCTGTTCAAGATGCTGTAAGAGATAAATTTCAGGAATGGTTGGAGTTTAATCCAAAAGTAGCAAAAACAATTATTGAAAAAACATTACAGGCTCAAAGAGCTCGTGAAGCAGCAAGAAGAGCCAGAGAGTTGACCAGAAGAAAATCTGCTCTTGAAACATCAACACTTCCCGGAAAACTTGCTGATTGTTCAAGCAGAGAAGCTGACAAGTGTGAAATCTTTATCGTTGAGGGAGATTCTGCGGGAGGTTCTGCAAAACAAGGCAGAAACAGAATGTTTCAAGCTATTTTGCCATTGAGAGGTAAAATTCTTAATGTTGAAAGAGCAAGACTGGATAAAATTTATGCTAACAATGAAATTCAAGCTATGGTTCAAGCTTTTGGTATAAACATAAGCAAAAACGAAGAAGAAGTGGAATTGGAAAAACTTCGTTATCATAAAATTATTATTATGACGGATGCTGATGTAGATGGAGCTCACATTAGAACCTTGCTATTAACATTCTTCTTCCGTTATGCAAAACCATTGATTGATAATGGATATGTATATATTGCTCAACCACCGTTGTTTAAAATTACGGTAGGTAAAAATTCTGAGTATTTGTATGACGAAAGAGCTTTGGATAAAACTCTTAGAGATAGAGGTGTTAAAGGTTTAACCTTATTTGATAAGAGAAAAGAAAAGTCAACAGAAGGTGAAAGCTTGAATACTTTGTTGGCGAATATGTCTGCTTATTACAGCTCTTTTAATAATCCGTTGATTAATCCTATTCCAAGTGTAATTATTCGTGGTTTGATTCGTTCTAATATTGTTGAGGCAGATTTCATGAATCAAGAAAGAATGAATGAAATTAATGAGTATTTGCAACACTATTTAGTGGACCATGGTAAGAATTATGGTATTGAAGGTGCAGATAAGTATGTTACATCTTTAAAATTCAATACAGAAAATAATAAATTTTCAATTTCTATTGATTTAGGCGAAGAAGGGCTTGAACCTGTTAGAATTTCTTCAAACTTAATCAAATCACATGAGTATCAAAGAATTAAGGATTCATATCCGCTTATTAGAGATTATTTGATTGAAGAAGAAAAACTTTTGTATGTTGATACAGGGGTAGAGATTCTAGAAATTAAGTCTTTCTCTGATATTCAAAAAATTATTGAAGAAAGAGGACAAAAAGGTTTAACCTTGCAACGATTCAAAGGTCTTGGTGAAATGATGCCTCAGCAGCTTTGGGAGACAACTATGGACCCACAAACAAGAACTCTTAAGAAAGTTAATATCGAAGATGCAATGCTTTGTGATCAGTTGTTTGATATTCTTATGGGGGATAAAGTTGAGCCTCGTAGAGACTTTATTGAAGAAAATGCAGTGTATGCTACAAATATAGATACATAAAATTCTCACTTTTATATTAAAAAAGATAGTAATTTTTACTATCTTTTTTATTGTCTTTTTTTATAAATATCTACCATATTTTTGATGTATGAATTAAAGTTATGGGGATAGAAATATCCCTTTTTTTATGTGCAAAAGCCTTGTTTCTTTTACAAACAAGGCTTTTACATTAATGTAATATGTAACGTGTATGTTATTATTGTTTGTTTTTCTTTTTATCTTTATATTCCCTATGCCAAGCGAGAATCATACTAGCAAAGAAAATACTTGAATATGTTCCGATAGCAATACCGAGTATCATAGCAAGCACAAAATCTTTTGTCGTTACGCCGCCAAAGAAATATAAAGCAAATAATGTGATAAGAGTTGTTAAAGAGGTATTAATACTTCTAGCTAACGTTTGGTTTACGCTGGCATTTACAATTTCATTAAAACTTGCTTTTTTGGCTAAGAATCTCATATTTTCCCTGACTCTATCAAAAACAACAATAGTGTCATGTACAGAAAAACCAATTACTGTTAACACCGCAGTGATGAATAGACTATCTATTTCTACATTATAGAAAAGTCCGAGTATTGAGAATACACCAATTACAAATAGAGCATCATGGACCAAAGATAGTAATGCTATTATTGCATAATCAAGTTGGAATCTGATAGTAAGATAGGCTACAATCCCTATAAAAGCTAAACTCATGGCTATTAAAGAGTTTTTAAGTAATTCATTTCCTAAGGTTGGTCCAACAGAATTAACTGAAATCATTTTGGCTTCCGGATATAGTTCTTGAACCGCTTCGGTAGCTTTAGTTAAAGTTGTTGTGTCTTTATCATCGATAAATTTTGTTCTGATAGAAATTATATGTTGAATTTCTGCTTTTGATTCAGAATTAGAAATATCAGCAGCATTATTAACATTTATAATTTGAATTGCAGAAGATTCAATATTTTGACTGTCCAAAGCTGCTCTTAAGTCTGTCATTTGTTCGTTATTGACATCGTGATTTATTCCGTATTGCAGAACAGTACCACCGGTAAAATCAATACCAATTTTAACCGGTGTATGTGTTGGTAGTGTGATAGATGAATATATCATTGCACCTATACCGGGCAAAATTAAGACTAAAGATAAAATTAACCATATCCATCTGTATTTAACTACATCTATTATATTTTTATTTCCTATAACATTAGTTTCAGACATTATTTTTCTCCTTAAATTAATCTAAAACACCAAATCTGGCTTTTTCACGTTTTGTTTCAGTTGCTTGGTATGCTTGTCCTATATCATTTTGTTTTAATCCAAACCATGATGGATGTTTTAGCTGTCCTGTACCGAATAAAAGGTGCATAAAGTTTCTAGTTACTGTAATAGCTGTAAACATACTAACTATAACCCCAATAGCAAGAGTTAAAGCAAACCCTTTTACTATACTGGTGCCAAGCATGTATAAGATAAAACAAGTAATAATAGTTGTCATATTTGAGTCAAAAATACTTGTAAATGCTCTATCAAAACCTGAATTAATAGATGTAAATAGTGTTCTACCTTGTTTTAGTTCTTCTTTTGTTCTTTCAAAAATAAGTATGTTTGCGTCAACTGCCATTCCGACACTGAGAATAAATCCTGCTATACCGGCGAGGGTTAAAGTTACAGGAACTATTTTGAATATAGCAAATAAAATTAAACCGTAAACAATTAAAGCTATATTAGCTATAACACCCGGTACACGATAGTATGCAATCATAAATAACATAACCAAACCAATTCCAAGAATTCCTGCAAATTTGCTTTTTTCTATGCTATCAGCGCCAAGTGTCGGTCCAACTGTATTTTCTTCTATTATTTTGGCGGGGACTGGAAGAGCTCCAGCATTTAATAAATCAACCATTTTTTTTGCTTCTTCATAAGCGAATCCATTTTCGCCACCGGTAATTTGAGCTTGACCGCCGAGAATCGGTTCTTGAATTGTTGGGGCTGAGCTTAGCTCTCCGTTAAAGAATATTGCCATAGGTTGTCCAACTAGTTCACGTGTAAGTTGTCCGAACTTTTTAGCACCTTGTGCATTAAATTCCAAACTAACAGCCCATTGTCCGCCACTAGTTGTAGTTACCATTGCTTTTTTTACATCGTTTCCTGTTAAATTAGTGTCTATCCAAGTAGGAATATTATTTACTATAGGTCCTGGTCTTTTAAATACCAATTCAGCAGTTTCTCCTAAAAATTCTCTTGCTTGTTTTGGGTCTGAAACGTTAGGTATTTCTATTAATAATCTTTTTTCTCCTGTTTTTTGAACTATTGTTTCGGATACTCCTAATGCATTTACTCTGTTTTCGATTGCAAATTGTAAACTATCCATCATGTCAGGAGTGATTTTTGCAATGTTATTTGTTGTTTGTGCTTCTAATACAAGTCGAGATCCGCCAACTAAATCTAATCCTAGTTTTGTAGGCTTTACTATAATTGTAGTTATAGCTGCGATCACAATAGCTATAATTGCCCAAAACATAAGTATTTTGTTTTTCATGATGTCCCCAATCTTCAATAATACTAATTATGCTATTATTCTAGCAAAAATAAAAAAAATATACTAATTCTTTTGGGTATTATTAACAATTATTTTAAGTTGCAAATTAGATTATTTATTATGTCAAAATTATAATTTTTATTATTTGCATAGTTTAATAAATCTTGGGACTTAAGTTGCTTCATTTCTTGTATTTTTGGTTGTAATTCATCTTTTTTGTTCAGATTTATGAAAGGAATTTTAGCTTCATTTGCAAGCTTCTCAACTTTAGCATCATAATTTATTGCGAGAGTTTTTATTCCAAATTTCAAAGCAATTAGACAGGCATGGAATCTCATGGCTATAAGATATTCAATTGTTTTAAATCTATTTAGTAATTCAATAGGAGTTGTTGAATTTGTTATAATTTCAGTTTTAATATTTTGATTTTTTTTGTTGATTTTTTCTTGGAGTATTTTGCAAGTATTTAAGTCAAGATTATCTTGGAATGAAAAAATTAATATTTTATAATCTGCAAAGTTTTGACAAATAACCTCTGTGAGTTTATCAAGAAATCCTTCATTTAAATCTTTCCAAGCTCTAAGTTGTATTCCAATATTTTTTTGAGGGTCGTATGCGGGTAAATTATAATTAAATACGGGGTCTGTTTGTAGGATTGGTGATAATCCCCAGTTTTTTAAAAATTGAAAACTTTTTTCATCTCTAACATTAATAAGATTACATAATTTCAGAGTGAATTGTGTTGCAATTAGGGATATTTTTTTGTTAAGTGGGCCTATACCTTGTGCAAAAATTATAATTTTTTTGCCAAAAAATTTTGCACATAAAATGATGAAAAGATAGTAAAAAAGACTTTTGATGCTTGTTTTATCTTGTAGTAAGCTTCCTCCGCCTGAAATTAAAACGTCGCAAGAAATTATTTCAGTAATAATTTTAATAATATCAAATGTTTTACATGTTTTTACGTTGTAGGTTTTAGCCGTTGTTTCCGGTGATGCTGTAATAACTGTTATTTTGCAGTTATTTTGTTTTAAATTGTCACATAGAACTGTGAATATTGCTTCATCACCAAAATTATTAAAACCAATGTATCCTGATACAAGAACTTTTATACTTTTTTTCTTATTCACAGTTATCAATATCCTTTTTTGTTAATATTAAAGTCCCATACTTATTGTAAGAAAGTATCATGATGTTAATTTTTGGTCAAATTTTTAAATTTAAGTTAGAATGTATACATGATTAACTATTCAAAATTATTTGATATTTTAAGAAATTTGTATGCAGATTTGTCCTATGTTTCAAAGTCTGGCAAGGCAGTTGTCCCATTAAGGTATTTTTTTGAACTTACTTACAGGTGTAATTTATCATGCCCGTATTGTTATGTTGGGCAAGATAGAGTAAAGGATGAATTAACTACTTCTGAATGGAAAAACATAATTAATCAAATTCCTTTTTATTCTTTTGTAACGCTTGTTGGTGGTGAACCTTTAGTTAGAAAAGATTTTATAGATATTTTGTATGCAACATCGAAAAAAACATTTGGAAAATTAAATGTTGTTACTAATGGAATATTGATTAATGAAGAAATTATAGATGCTTTTATAAAATCGGATATGATGCTTTTATCTGTATCTTTGGACGGTTATGGGGCTAATCATGACGTTAATCGAGCTCAGGATGGGATTTGGGATAAAATAATTTCTAATTTGGAAAATTTGCAAGCTAAAAAATCAGAGTTAAATAAAAAACGTCCAATGATAGATATTAAAACTATTGTTCTTGATAATAATTTGGATGATTTGCCCAAATTATACAAACTATGTGATAAAATGAAGTTTGATTTTCTCTCCGTTTCGTTTTTAAGAAATAACAATCTTAAACAAAATTCTAATTTAAAGGAGGTTTTTGGTGAAGAGTTTTGGAAAGATGAATATCCGATTGAATGTTATTTTGATTTGAATCATTTTGCGGAAATTTATAGAGAACTTAAAGCTTTGTCTAAAAATTCAAATGTTAAAATTCGCTATTCTCCTAAATTTGATGGTGGGGATGAGTTGAAAAAAATTAAAAATTTTTATGAAAAAGGTCCGGCTAAAATAATTACGGATATTTATCACCCTTGCAAATATCCATATTCTAACATGATGATAAACCCTGAGGGAGATGTTTACCCTTGTTTGTCATATAAAATAGGTAATGTTAGAAAGTCCTTAATCAAGGATGTATATAATTTACCAAAATTCAGATGTTTTAGAAAAAATTTACAATGTTCAAAAGTGTTTAATTCTTGCCAAATGTGTTGTGAGCTGGAAGTTAAAGATTTGACTTAGTGTGGTTGTTACTATATTCTTATTTTAAACTCGGAGTTGCAAATGCGAAAGATGTCAAAACATAAAAAATGTAATAATACTAAAAAAAGACGTGAATTTAAAATGCGTTATTCTTTTTTTACGGTTGTTTTGTTGATTTGTCTTGCGCATGTTGGTGTTAGTGCGTTTTATAATATTTCTAAAACTATCAATTACAAAGTAAAAATTAGAAAAATGGATCAATTAAAGCTTCAAGCTACGCAAGAAAACATTAGGCTAAAAGAGGAGTTAGAGAATTTTAATTCTTTAGAAAGTCTTGAAGCTATAGCTAGAAATAACTTAAAAATGGCAGGAGAAGATGAGGTTTTGGTTATTATTAATAAAAAAGTTGAACCTAAGCCCACTGCTGATATAAAAACCAAAAAGACTACACAAAAAAGTTTTTTCAAACAAAAGTTTGTATCAAAAGACTAAATTTGATTAAAGGTTTTAAAGTGAAGTTTTGCTACCGCTTTAAGTTTTTGTTTTCCATATTCTTCGCTGAATTTTTTTGCGGTTGTAAGAACTTTGTCGGATGCGCCTTTGGGAAGTTCTATTTCGTAACGCAAGGATAATGTTTTCATTCTGTTTACGTATTCTGCTCTTGCAAGAATGGATGCGGCTGCAACAGCTATATCTTCCTCTCCTCTTACCTTTTGTTCTAACTTGATTTGTTTTCCTTTGTCTAAGAGTGCATTTTGTATTAAGCTTTCATTCCCAAATTTATCCGAGAGTGCTATTTTGCAATGTTGTTTTTCTAAAATGTTTTCTATCGCTCTTGCGTGTCCCCAAGCAAGGAGTTTATTTAAGTTGTTGAACTTTTCATATAATTCGTTATATTTTTCGTTTCCTATAACAACAACAGAATGAGTCGCGTTCGCTTTGATTATTGCGGCTAGTTTTAAAATCTTTTCATCAGATAATTTTTTGCTGTCTTTTATCCCTGCATCAATAAATTTTTGGATGTTCGTATCATCTATTAAGGCCCCGGCAATTACAAGCGGTCCAAAAAAATCACCTTTTCCGGATTCGTCAACACCAATGTGAGGCTCTGAAATCGTAGTACTTTTGTTATGTCCACTTGAGAATGTTTTTGTATTTTTATTAAAATTTAGTTTATAACTATTAACAAAATCAGTTATATCTTTACCTTGTATTACCAGTTTTCCGCTTTTATACAAAACTGCTACGGTACCATTTATTTCTGCCCGAAAAACAGCGTGCTGTTGCAAAGAGAATTTTGCATTTTGTGTTACGAAAAACTCTCTTACTTTTTCAAAATCCCCAAAGTTAATCTTTTCACTAAATGTGTTCATGGTTTATATTATAGCACAGAAAGGCTATTTGTTTTTTATGGTAATTGTAACGGGAGCGTATTTTTTTGCAGAAAACAAGCTGTTACCATCTTTAAAATCATAGTATTTCTTAGAGGTTTTTGGCTCTTCTTTTGTGTAATCAAGTAAAAATTTCATTAATTCAGGACTATACATTAAACACTCCTATTAATAATTCACACTAAAGTACTTCACACTTATATTAAGTATATTATTACATAAAAAGTGCTATTTAATGCAAGTTTTTTAAAATATTGTTACAAAATAAAAATATATTTTCTACAACTTTAGTTTAATTGTTTTGAGTCCTATTTCCTCTGTTTAGCTGATGGTGCAAGATGTGCGTTGTGATAAATTATTAACGTTGAGTCACATAAGAAAGAAGTAGGTGAAAGTATGGCAAAAATAACATTCAATACTAACGGTGTCGGAGTCTTTAAAGCTTTGACAAAAACCGAAAAAACAAATTCTCAGCCACACGCATCAAACCCGTTTGGCATAAGTTTTAAAGGAAATGTAATTCAGGCTGATGTTTTTGAGACAACTGCTGCAAAAGAAACACCGGCTAATATGATAAAAGAGAAAGGAAAAATGTTCGCTTCTGCAGTTGTAGGTAACATTAACTCTTTCAATGAAGCTATTAAATCAAGATTAAATTCTGTAGTTTCCTTTGGTAGAAGAGTCAGAGATAATATGGCTAACTGGTGGGAACAAGCTAAAAATACAGAAGTAACTTTTGATTTGAATGAGCTTTCTAAATTTGTAAATCAAAAATTTCAATGGAATGAGTACAGTGTTTCAAATTTAGCAAAACGACCTGTTAATGATTTGGAAAACATGTTAAGAGCAGAGTTGGCAGAATAGGAGAACGAGCGATGAATGCAAAAAGAATCAATAATATTATAGAGGCGCTCGGTCGTCATGAAGATGAAAAAGAGGCTGTTCGTGTATTAAGTGAAATAGGAACCAATTCTCCGCATGATGAGGTTCGTGAAAAAACGGCACAAGCTCTTATCAGACGTAACACTCATGAATCTTTAAGAGTTGCGTTGATTGAAAAAGGAAAAGGTATTCACGATTTATCAACTCGTGTAGCTATGAGTTCAATAAATGAAGTTTTGGCGCTTTCTGATAAAACAGAAGCCATAAAAATTCTTGAAGATACAATGAATATGCACTCAGATGAGACAGTTAGAGATACAGCTCGTTCAGTAAGAGCATTGGTTGAATTTTCAAAATAATAAAAACTTAAAATATATAAAAATATCTTTATGGCGACCACTGGTCGCCTTTTTTTCTATTTCTTGCATGCTTTGTGTTTTGTATTTATAATATATACATAGATACACTATGGAGGTTTTTAATATGATGAACTTGGGAAATATGATGAAACAGGCGCAGCAAATGCAAAAACGCTTGCAAGAAGTTCAAGAAGAATTAGCGGGTCAAGAAATTACCGGAGAAGCAGCAGGTGGTGCTATTAAGGTGATTTGTGACGGTAAAGGACAATTTAAATCTATTAAGTTGTCAAAAGATGTAATTAACCCTGAAAATCCTGAAGCAGTAGATGATGATACAGTAGAAATGCTCGAAGATGTTATTTCAACTGCTATTTTGAATGCTTCTAAAAAAGCTCAAGATATTATGGAATCAAAAATGAAAGCTGTTACTGGCGGAATTAAAATTCCCGGATTGTTTTAATGTACACAAAACCATTAGCAACATTAATAGAAAATTTTCAAAAACTGCCTGGGATTGGACCAAAGTCAGCGCAAAGGCTTGCTTTGCATATGCTGAAATTGCCTCAATCAGAAATAGATAAGTTTGTTAATGCATTGTTGGACGCTAAAAGTACAATTCATTGTTGTAGTGTTTGTTTCAATATGTCTGAACATGACCCATGTGAAATATGTTCATCAACAAGGCGTGATAAATCTACAATTTGTGTTGTCGCAGAAACCAAAGATTTAATTGCTATTGAAAAAACAAATGAGTATTGTGGTGTTTACCACGTTTTGCAAGGCTTGATTTCCCCTATGGACGGAATCGGAGCAGAAGATATAAGAATAAAAGAGTTGTTGCACAGAACGGCATCTGAGGAAGTAAAAGAAGTTATTTTAGCTTTATCGCCGTCTATAGAAGGTGAAACGACAAGCATGTATATAAACAAATTACTTTCAACCTTTGGTATAAAAGTTACAAGAATTGCTTTTGGGATACCAATAGGGGCTGATTTAGAGTATGCGGATGAAATTACGCTTGTTCGTGCTTTAGAGGGTAGAAGAGAATTTTAATGACCTTTTTTAGAGTCTTTGTCATTGTTTACATGTAAAATCTTTAAAATAGGATTGATTGTAACATGGCTGACTTGAGGGGCAAATACAGCTAATCCCAGAACAGAACCGATAATTGAGCTAAATTCGTCAGCACCTTTAACTATGTTGTAAGCCTTTCTTTTAATTGTATTATTTTTAAGTTCATTTTTAAGCCTATCGTTTAAAAGTTTTTGGTTTGCAGGTTTGTTTAGTTCAAGCATTCTATCAGCCATGTTCATTCCGCTCATTTTATGGTAAGCCGAAAATTCATCAAGACTGTTAAATCTTTTGAAAGCTTC
Organism: Candidatus Gastranaerophilaceae bacterium; assembly: GCA_045636305.1. Classification (GTDB taxonomy): domain Bacteria; phylum Cyanobacteriota; class Vampirovibrionia; order Gastranaerophilales; family Gastranaerophilaceae; genus RGIG2134. The sequence continues at coordinate 69,177 of JAZTXF010000074.1, forward strand.
TTTATTTTTAAATATAACTTTTTTGAATAACTGAAAGCCGCCTTTTCTAAATACAGGCATAACTACGCCCATATAAACAGCCAGACAGGTTAATTGGTAAATAAGTTCTTTTACTGCTGCGTATTTTTTTGTTTCAGGCGTAATATTTTTATCCATTAATATAAAAGCTGGTCTTCCGGTTGCCTTTAACCCTGTTTCAATACTCATTGCAGTTCTTGTGCTTTGCGCAATGTTAACAAGGGTGTTATTTGTAAGTATATTTGATATAGCAGGTATCATTATTGAGCACCTCCAATTCTTAATGGAGAATCATATTTAATTGTATTAAATGTTTGATATGTTTTTTGTAATGTATTGGTTTGAATTGGGCGTGTAGGATCCTCTTGTAAATTAAATTTTGGGGCTTCAGGCCTTATATTAATATCTAGATGTTTTATTTCTGTGTTATTGTATTTTTTTTTGTGCTTTAAATGTAATAAATCTTTAGGCGGGTGGTCTTTTAAGAAGTCCATTATGGGGGTAATTACGGCGGAGCAAGCGGCAGGAATTATAATAAGCGCGGCCAAACAGACACCTAAAAAAGAAAGTGTTTTTGCTGCTTTTTGTGTGTTTTTTGGAACTTTTTTGCAAATTAAAGGTGCTGCTATGTTTTTGGCAGCCCATGCTACTCCAAGATAACAGGGGATTGCAATGCATTCAGTTAGCCCTTCTCTCATTGCTGTATATTTTTTAGTTTCGTGGTCTTGGTGTTTGTCCATCATTGTGAACATAGGTCTAAAGATACCTTTTGCTGTTGCCACGGCTACCACTGCATACGATGCATCATTGTTTTTTCCTAAAGAGTAGCATATTTGTTCAATAAGTGTTCTTGATTTGCTCATGATGGCGAATGAATCCCAAATAAAATTATCTTTATTCCAGTTAGTTTATTTTCTTACAAACATAATGATATATAAAGTATTTCTTAATAAATTGTAAAAAACTTTTTACCAGCATGAACCTATAGAGCCGGGGGCGCATATTCTGCCATCTTTCCAAGTGGCATATTCCAGCTCTGTATTCTTAAATATAGTTTTATCAATGGTAGCATTATTCAAATTAGCTTCTTCAAGGTCGGCATCAGTGAAATTTGTATTTGTAAGATTTGCTCCGGAAAAATTTGCATTTTCTATTTCCGCACCCGTAAAATTTGTACCGGTTAGGTTGGCATTTTGGAAGTTCGCATCATCGAGTTCTGTATTAGAAAAATCGTATCCGCTCAGATTTTTATTGGAAAAATTTAAACCTTCATAATTTTTCCCTTGGTGATTTTTATTGTTAATGTCAAAAGAGTCATTTGCCATTACTGATGATGATATCAGAATAACAGAAAATAAAAAAACTTTAAAAATTTTATAGAGTTTCATAATTATAAATTATCCTTTTCTTTTTTAATAATATTAAAAATATCTCCCATATATTGAGAAATCGATATTGAAAAGGCTAATCGGTCTTCGTTACTGTTTGGAATCATGACCGCTGCCGTAATTGATGTTTTGGGAGAAGGTCTGATTTTAAAACCCGCAGACAAGGCGGAGCCTGTATCGTTTCTGGACATCCAGTCCGCAACTATACGAAGTTTGTTTGGGATAATAGTTTGGTCTATCCCTATTAGTGCACCGGTTTTGTCGGGTAAATGAGTTTTCCCCATAATGTAAACACCGGACGTTATTGTTGTTTTTGTTTCTTTTATAAGGTATGATCCGTGTGCATATAAAAAATTATCGGGCATTACACTGTCTGTAAGTGTAGGTGAAACTCTGCCACCAATGGTAAAACGGGAGGCTTTCCCTACTCTGAAAACTTTTTTGGAAGCTATATCAAGTTTTACTTTTGTCGTGTCGTCTAATGTCGTTCCTACGCCAAAAGATGTTTCAGTGTCTTTTCCTGTTCCCATAATTATTGATGGCGTTAGAGAAACAAAGCTATCATTCCAAGGAGAAAATTTGTTTGATTCTTTCAATATTATTTCTCCACTAGGTAGAACATCAGAAGAAGGCACTGAAATAATCGTCTGTTGTGCAGTTGCAACATTAGAAAAAATAAAAGTAAAAATTATAACTATTATTAATTTCAGTTTATTCATATTTCTATTATGACTTGAATTAATATTAAATTTCAATTTATATTTAGAATTTTATGTAAATTTTTGTTAAATTCAAAATTAAAAAGAGCAATTCAAAATTATTAGAAACTTTATACGAGTATGAATATAGGAAAAGTAGGACAGGTTTTAATAAATAATACGTTAACTAATGCAAAGAAGGCTACTTCTAATGCGACATTTAACATAAAGACATTATTAAATATAGCTCCATCTGAAATTAAAGCTGGAGAAAATCTTGGGGATGTTTTTTTAAAAACTATAGATAAAAATGGAAAAGTTGTAAAATCGCCAGTTAAAGTTTCTGTAGAATTTGCAGAAAAACCTGATGGGGGAGTTTTCAAACTATATGATTCAAGTAATGAATATGTGGGTAAGGGCTGGTTTGGATTTTTAAAACGTAAAGATAAAGATAAATTTAGTAGTATAACAACTGAAAGTTTTTCAAAGTTGGGTTTAACTGGTAATAAAATTTATATTAAATATTTAGAAAATGCTCAACCAGAAAAATATTCAGGTGTAGCAAGTTTGCTAGAAAAAACAATTATTGAGTATTGCTTGAGAAAAAATCTTAATCCAAAAGTTGTTTTTAATGCTGGCGCTAATTCGCATGTAGCACATTTTAAAAGAGGTGCAAGATTTTTGCCTTGTAAAACAAAAGAAGGTCTCTTGATTGATATAAATAAATTAGTAAAAAATATAATAGCTGTAACTCCAGATGGAAGTAAATGTAGGACTGATGGTATTGGGCTTGTTCCTGCTTATTTACCTAAGGAAAAAATTCAGGAATATATTGCTCAAATATTAAGAAATCCAGTTTTAAAAATACAAAAATAAATTTCTTGTATTTTTCAGTGAAATATGATATTTTATTTCCGAAATAGATTGGAGGGTATGTTATGAAAAAAAATCTATCAGTGCTTATTTTGGCTGGTTTGATGGCTAGTTCAGCACCTGTTATGGCGGCTACAAATGGGGTTCCTGGAGAAATTTCTGGTCGTTCAGTTGGCGCAGCGGCATTGTCATTGTTAGTATGGCCTGGAATTGGACAGCTAGTAAATGATAATTCTGTAGAGAAAAATGTTACTCATGCTGTTTTAGGATTAACTGGTATATTTAGATTTTGGTCTTGTTATGATGCTTTAGTTGATAGACGTGGTGGTGTTTGGCATAATAGAATCTAAGCTTTTATTAATTAACAACAAAATATCCTATTAGGATATTTTGTTGTTTTTAGGTGGTAAATATTCAAGTGTAACTTCAATGTCACCATTTTTTTCTATTCTTTTATTAAGGATTTTATATTCTGCTCCATGAGGTATAAGTATTTCACCTTGATGTTCTAAACATCTTGAAACTTTAGCACCTTTTGGAATATGTATTTCATACATCATTACTCTATTTGTTTTTTTATCACTTTTAATTGCCCTTGCTCCTGGCCCCCCCCAATGTTCAGCAATCGATCTATTAAATGCAGTATAAGAGTATCCATTATCTGGGATTACTATATCTCCGATTTTTGCATTATTTATGATTTTAAAAGCTTTGTTGTATTCTTCAAATACAGGGTTTTCTGCAAGTCCTTTGTATACGATACATTTGTGTTCTAGTGGAGGTAGTTTTGAATATTCTAAGTCTATTTCTTTTATAAGTTTTTCAGTTGATAAGATTTCTTTTATTTCACTTTTATCTAAATTTTTAAAATTATTAGCACGATTATCAATAGCAAATCTGATATCATCATTATAACCCATTACATTATGATGTTGTGGTATTGCAGAAGTTTTTGATACAGTATCTGCTGGATGAAAATATTGTAGTTTTTTTTCAATTTCTTTTTCGCGTTCTGTAATTAAGTTTAATTTTGACTTGTAATAATTAAGTTTTAATTTTTCTGTATTAGGTAATGGGTTTGTAGTTGCTTCTTTTTCTAGTTGTGCTATTTTACCATTACGTTTAATTAAATTATATTTTATATTTGCAAGTTCTGTCCGTGATAAATTATGGATATTTTTAGAGAATTTATTTAATTTTAAATCTAATTTTTCTTTTAATTTTTCTGTTTGTAAAAGTTTGGTTTTATCTTTAACCTCGGTATTTTTAGGTGATATTTCTAGAATCTTATCTTCTTTTAATGTTGTTTTTTCTTTTATTTTAAATTCAGTGGTAATTTTTGTATCAGTGTTTGTTTTATTTTTGTTTATATTTATATTTAAGTCATTTAATGCTTTTTTTGAATATTTGCATTTTTTTAAAATGAAATTAGTTCCTAATATTAGGGGGATAATGATTATACTATATATTGAAAATTTTTTTATAATTGATGATTTTTGATTATCATTATTTTTAGGCGTTTTTTGATTACTTCCAAAATTTATTTTATTTTGATTAGTTAGAGTTTTTTGGGTTGCCAAATAGTTTTTATGTTTAATATATGAATTATTTTTGTTTAATGTTTTAATTTTATAATTCGTCATATGTGAATTTTCCTATTTTTTAAAAAATATATGTATATAAAGTTCTAATATGAAAAAAATTGTTTAATTGTTACGTAATATTAACAAGCAATACAATAATTACTATTATTGTATTGCTTGTTAATTGTGTTCAAATATTATTTTTTAGATAAAATTACTCTTCCATTTCTTGCTTTTTGAATTGCATTTCATAAAGAGCTTTATATTGACCGTTTTCTATATTGATAAGGTTTTCGTGTGTTCCAAGTTCAACTAGTTCACCTTCGTTTATAACCGCAATTCTGTCAGCATTTTTTATTGTTGAAAGTCTGTGGGCGATAATGAACACAGTTCTGTTTTGCATTAAGTTGTCCATTGCTTTTTGAACAATCGCTTCTGATTCATTATCTAATGCGGAAGTTGCTTCATCTAAGATAACTATAGGGGCATTTCTAAGCATTGCTCTAGCAATTGCAACCCGTTGTCTTTGTCCTCCAGACAGAGTTAAACCTCTTTCGCCTAACATTGTATCAATTCCGTCAGGTAGTTCTTTTATTAAATCTTGCAAGTGGGCTGATTCTATTGCTTTTTGTAATTCTTCATCAGAGGCATCAGGATTTCCCATCATTATGTTTTCTTTTATTGTTCCTGTGTATAAGAAATTATCTTGGAAAACCATTGAGATATTTTGTCTTAATGATTTTAAAGAGAAATTTCTTATATCTGTTCCATCTATTGTTATAGAACCTGATTTTATATCATAAAAGCGAGGAATTAAATTTACAAGAGTAGATTTTCCCCCACCAGAATTTCCCACTATCGCGAGAGTTTCATTCTTAGTTATAGTTAGGTTTAAATCTTTCAACACTGGTTGGTTTGGAAGATATTCAAAAAGTACATTTTTAAATTCAATATTAGAGTTTATTCCTTTAAGTTCAATAGGATTTGAACAATCTTTAATTTCCGGTTCTAAATCAAATAGCTCAAAGACCCGTCCCATTGCAACAAACAAGGTTTGAATTCCTGTTAATGTGTTACCAAGTGTCTTAACCGGTTTGTACAATAATAGTAGGGATGTAACAAATGAAGCAAAGGCTCCTGCTGTCATTTCTCCCGAATTAATCAAATATGTTCCGAAACCAAGAACAGTTGCTATTCCAAATGATGCAATTAAGTACATTATTGGAGACATCCAACCAGCTCTTTTGTATAATGACATATTTACATTAAACGCAGTCCATGTTTGGTCTATAAAATATTTATTTTGTCTATCCTGCAGTTCATATGCAGCCATAACTTTATTTCCAGAATACGTTTCATTGATATTTGTAGTTATATTACCACCAATAACCATATTTTTATTAGAAGCTTCTTTTATTCGTTTTCTTATTAGCGCAACAGGGACAAACGCTACACAGAGAACAAATACTCCGATAAATGCTAGTTTCCAAGAACTGTATAGCATAACTGCAATTAATCCTAACGCACCAAATAGGCTTGTTGTTATTGTTTTAATTTGTTCAATAATTCCTGCAGATGCAGTCTGTGGGTCACCCATATATCTTGAAATAATTATCCCTGAAGAATTTTCATCAAAAAACTGTGGGTGCATATGGATTAATCTGTCAAATAAATCAAATTTAACATCATTAGTAATTCTTTGAGATGTCCATGTTGATAAATATCCATTAAGATATCTTAGTATTCCTTGAAAAGCAGCAAACAGAATTACACCAACAGGAAGGATGTATGCCATTTGAATACTAGATATAGATATTTGTTGATTTAAAACAGTAAACTCTAGTGAGTTCCCTCCTATTACGTAATCCATATAAGGTTTTAGAGCAAAAGCAGTAACACCATCAAGTAAACCAAGTGGTATTGCTATAAGAAAACCTAAAAATATTCTAAACAAATAAGGTTTTATATATGGGTAAATTCTAGATAGTAACCAGCCATATTTAAAAGAATTTTGGGCTGTTGTCATATTTAATTTCATAATTTCTCCTGTTTTATGCTCTGCCATAGCAGTCTTCATAACGTATTATATCATCTTCTGAGATATATGTTCCTTTTTGAACTTCAATAATTTTTAATTCAGTATCAAAAGGGTTTTGTAATGAGTGTTTAGCTTTTAATGGAATATCAATGCTTTCACCTGCTTTTAGATAATATTCTTTTCCTTCTTTTACAACTAATGCTTCACCTTCAAGGACAACCCAGTGTTCTGAACGGTGGTTGTGCGATTGAATAGATAGTTTTTGTTTAGGCATTACACATATAGTTTTTGTTAAATACCCAGGTCCAGCATTCATGCAAGTATAATAGCCCCAAGGTCTGAATACTGTTTTGTGAAGTTTTACTGTATCACTTTCTTTTGTTTTTAATTTTTCATATAATTTTTTTACATTTTGAGAGTCTTTGATTGAGCATGCCATAATTGCGTCTTCTGTTTCTACAAGCACAATGTCTTTTAAGCCGGATACTGCGACAATTTCTTTTTGAGAATAGATGAAAGAATTTTCAACATTATCTATAACGACTTTACCATTTATAACATTGCCATTTTCGTCTTTATCTTTTACTTCATATAAGGATTGCCAAGAGCCTAAGTCATTCCAATCTGACTCTAACTCTACTAGGGTAATTTTGTCTGATTTTTCCATAATTGCATAGTCTATAGAAATAGAAGGCATAGTTTCGTAAATATCGTATGTGATTTTTGTTTCTTGTGAAAAATCAAGCTTTTTAGCATTTTCATAAATGGTTGGAGCTAATTTTTTAAATTCATTAAGAAATACGGAAATTTTGCCCATAAACATTCCGCCATTCCAGTAATAATTACCATTTTTTAAATATTCTTGGGCTGTTTTTGTATCAGGCTTTTCTACAAATTTATCGACTTTATAACCTGTTGATAGTTTGTTTAATGTTTTTACATATCCATATCCGGTTTCAGGATAGGTGGGTTTTATACCAAAAGTTACTATATATCCTTCTTTAGCAAGAGCTACACCTTTTTCTACTGTTTGTTGAAAAGCATTTGTGTTTTTAATCATATGATCAGAAGGAACTATTAGAACAATGTCATCACCATCTTTTTGATTTAAATATTCTAAAGTGCATGCAATTGCTGGGGCTGTATTTTTCCCTAATGGTTCGCCTAGAACAATATTTGCTTTATCAAGTTGATTAAGTTGGAGTTTTATGTCTTGGCTATGTTTTATGTTTGTAATAGTTACAATATCAGCAGGGTTGCAAAACTGATTTAATCGAGAAAAAGTTTGTTGCAACAAGCTAGAACCAGCATCTAAGGAAAGTAATTGTTTTGGATATAGTTCTCTTGATAAAGGCCATAACCTACTACCTGAACCACCTGCTAATATTATTGATTTCATGTTATCCCTTTCGTTTATTGTTAGATTTTATTATTTTCGTATCTTGCAAGAAAATCTGAATATGCGATTTTTAGTCCGTCTTCAAATTTTGTTTTTGGGTACCAACCCAGATTGTTTATTTTTGATGAGTCCATAAGTTTTAACATAGTTCCGTCCGGTTTTGTTGTATCAAGTTTGATTTTACCTTGATAACCTACGGTTTGTTTTATTAGTTCTGCTGTTTCTTTTATTGTTATATCTGAACCATATCCAACGTTTATAAATTCTCCGATATCTTGTGCGTTTTTGTTTTCCATTAAATATACAATAGCTTCTGCTAAATCATCAGAGAGTAAAAATTCTCGACGTGGTGTTCCTGTGCCCCAAATTTCAATTTCATTTAAATTGTTCACCTTTGCGTCATGAAAACGTTTTATTAGCATAGGTATGACGTGTGCATTTTGTGGATGATAATCATCATTTATTCCATACAAATTGCATGGCATTACGGATATATAATTTGTGCCATATTCTCTATTATAGTAGTTGCAAAGCTTTATTCCGCATATTTTAGCGAGCGCATAGCCTTCATTTGTTTTTTCTAAGTATCCTGATAGTAAGTGTTCTTCTTTCATGGGTTGAGGTGTTTCTCTTGGATAAATACAACTAGAGCCTAAAAATAAAAGCTTTTTAACGCTATTTTTGTAAGAATTTTCGATAATGTTATTTTGTATTTTTAAGTTTTCCAAAAGGAATTCGACAGGGTATGTGTTGTTGCCCAGAATCCCCCCAACTTTAGCCGCAGCTTGAATAACCCAATCAGGTTTTTCTTGTTCGAAAAAGTCAGCAACCGCTTTTTCATCGGTGAGTTCCATTTCGTTATGTGTTCTAAGAACAAGGTTTGTATATCCTTTTCTTTTAAGTTCTCTAACTACTGCACTTCCAACCAGTCCAGTATGACCTGCTACGTATATTTTTATATTTTTATTGAACATTATTCTCCGACTCCATCCCTAATATAGTATCATAAAAGGCTTTTAATGTGGAATTTATTAACAATTGTAATAGCCAATATATTTTATTGTAAAATTAATTAAGTTTCTGTTTCTTTTTGTGTTAATCTTGCTGTATATGTATGAAACAATAAAAAGAATATTTGAAAAATTTACTAATTTTTTATTAGGTTTTACAATACTTGTAATATTTTATTTTGCAAGTTGTCTTGCCGTAAGATTATTTCATATTCCATTATCACCTGCTATTTTGGGGTTGGTTTTGTTTGCTATCTCATTAATACAAGGTTTAATTAAAGAAGAGTGGATAAAAGCTTCTTGTGATTTTTTAATAAATAATATGGCAATGTTTCTTTTACCATTTTTGGGAGGCTTAATCGTATACAAATCTTTGCTAATGAAAAATTGGTATGTAATTTTAGTTGTAATTTTTATAACAACAACGATTGTTATTGTTGTAACCGGTTTATTTGTAGAGTGGGGGATAAAGTTTTTGAGATTACATAATATTAAAAAGCTGGAAAGGAATGCAGATGATTAATCCTATTGGTTTTTTAATAACAATTTTGTATTTTAAGTTAGCTCAAAAAATAAAAAAAACGGGGATTATTGGAGATATTCCACCTATTGTCGTAGCGGGATTGGCTATAATAATTACATTAGAGGTTTTTCGTATAGATTTTGATACATATAATATAAGTGCTTCATATATTACTCTTTTGCTTGTTCCTGCAACTATAGCATTAGGTTATCCCATATATAAGCATATTGATTTGCTAAAGAAATATAAAAGAGTTATATATACTGCATTTTTTATAGCCGCAATTATTGCGATATTAGCGACTTATTTTTTAGCAAAATTATGTCATAGTGAGTTGAGTATAATAGAATCGATGCTTCCAAAATCAGTCACTGCTCCTATTGCTGTTGAAATCTCAAAAAAATTGGGAGGAATTCCGGAACTTACGGCATGTATTGTCCTTATGACAGGTGTTTTTGGTGCAATGTTTGGACATAAA